>PKUC01000014.1 GCA_002868865.1 Desulfuromonas sp.
CAAACTGATCCCGTCCAAGGTGCGGATTCCGGCGTTTATCATCATCATCGCCACCTTCGTTACCGTCGTTCAGCTCTGCATGGAAGCCTGGGTCTACGGCCTCTACCAGTCGCTCGGCATCTTCATCCCGCTGATCGTCGTCAACTGCCTGATCCTCGGCCGCGCCGAAGCCTTCGCCTCCAAGCGCCCGGTGCTCGACGCCGCGGTCGACGGCCTCGGCATGGGCCTCGGCTTCACCCTGGCCCTGTTCATCCTCGGCGCGGTTCGCGAGATCTTCGGTTCCGGCGCACTGCTCGGTTTCACTCTGTTCGGTGCCGGGTATCAACCGATACTGCTGATGATCCTGCCCCCCGGTGCGTTCATCTCGCTGGGCCTGCTGCTGGCGGTGATGAATAAGTTCGAGGCAAGAAAAAGCTGAAAGTGGTCTAAGCTTTAAAAAATTCCCCGTGCAGCCTAAGCGTTTGTTAAAGCGTTGCCAATCCTCTCGTCAATTTCGCAGGGGCCAGTAATATTGAAATGTTACTGGCCCTTTTATGTGTAAAATTTTCAAGCGAAACCACATACCTTTACCGGCATTTTCCCCCTCGCTATCAACTCCGCCCGACATGGCCTCTCCCCCTCTTGCAGCGACGCTTCAACGTGATAGTTTTATAGAGCGCTGGAAAGAGTTAACCGCTATCCAGAGGGGTGTGATGCGTCATGAATGTGTTGATTTGCATCAAGAACAGGATCATTGTCGAAGGGATTAAAACCCTCATCGCTACGAAGATCCCGGATGCAATATTGGGAGAACATTGTTTCGAATCCCCTGTGCATGAGCCGGATCTGGTTTTATTCATCTCGCGTGACGATATCATTGATCTGAAACGAATCTACGCCAAGGCAAAGTTCATTTATTTTGATCAGGGGCTGTCTGACAGTGAGCTCGCCTGCCTGCTTTACTGTCACGGCGTTTGCGGGGTCATCTCTCCAACCCTTGACACCGACAAATTTTGCAAAGCTCTCAAAAAAGTCTACACAGGAGAAATCTGGCTCGATCAGAAACATTTGCACCTGCTGCTGCAACAGGGACAGACATTGTCAGATCGGAAAAACCTGCACAAATTGAGCGACCAGGATCGACGCATAGTCCAGATGGTGGCCAATGGTGAAACGAACAAGGAAATTGCCGGCAGACTTTTTTTGAGCCTGCCAACAGTCAAGGCGCATCTCAGTCGTATTTTCAAGCGGCTCAATGTGGAAAACCGCTCCCAACTCGCTTCGCTGGCAACCAAGGGATTAGACCTTTCGGCCGAGTAGTCTATTATCCGTACGGCTTAAGTCCTGAACCATTAGTATTAATACCTCTGCTCTTAATTTATAACCAACCGAACAATTGCCCTTTCTGCAAACTTCGATAAAAAACACTAAACAGATCAGAACAATCCCCTGTCAATCTCCGTAGTTTAACCACGCGACAGGCAAGACCCACCATCAGAGCAATTCTTTATCAAAGCCGTTGCAATGCTGACCCCTCTCCGGTTCCGTCATTTTGACGCCGGAAAGGACCATGAAAGGAGGTGAGACACAACGCTCGCAACACGCGTTATTGCGAGTATCTCTTCATCGACAGCCGAAATCATGTCCCGATTTAAGATGTTGTGGCCAAGGGGAGGGAACCATCAACCCAGAGGAGAACAGCACTATGGAAAAACTCAAACTATTCGTTTTTGTATTACTGGTCACCCTGATGTGGCCGACCATCGCCTTAGCCCATGGAGGTCCGGGACTTTTTGAATTACGTCTTTTCAATGCGGAGTCAGGCGATAAGGGTCTGGTCAAGATATATAACTCGCCAAAGGTTTTGCACGTCAAGATTCTTCCAGACGGTTGGTTGATAGAAGAGGTGCAAATCTATGCCGGGGAGGGTTTTGAGGGGATTCCGCTCAAGAAAAATGGTAGACCGGCATGCAATGTTTTCCCATTCAAGACTGAATCTGCTCAACCTTCATCACAGCATGACGAGGTGATCCAATTGGATGATCTTGGCTTTTCCTGGGGGGTAAAGGGACAGCCAATTCAGACCTTGGCTGTGCATGTCGACCTGGTAAAACTCGACCCATTGACGGGGGAGGTCATCGCTAAGGATTCTGGTTGGGCACAGGGTCCCAACCTTTTTGAGGATGTTGATGACGCCTGGTGGTTAACCTACGAATTAACGCACCCGATGCGGGGGCAGTTCATCGATTCGCCAGTCCAGGGGCTCAGTTACTCGGGACCGACCCAGCAAGGGACGACCGGTTATGATGAGGATGGCAGCGAAAACGACCAGGGCGGCTTTTCTTTCTTCCCCGATGAGCGGGTCTCCTTCGCCATCGGCTCGATCCCCCTGGGAACCGCCACCGCCTCCAACAAGGTCTCTCCCCTCGACCTCTTCCCCGGTGCCAGCCTTGATGATCCCCGCGTGGTCGGGGTCGCGCGCCTGCTCCAGAGCCTCGACGCCGACCAGAGCGACGGCAAGATCGAGCTGCTCCCCGCAGTGGTGAGCTGTTTTGAAGAGGTGGTGGCAGACCAAACACTTGCCACCATCGATTTCGGCGATGCCGCCCTGATTGACCTTCTAATTACGGCCACTGTGGACAGCTGCAACGGGGCCGGCGGCGCTGAACTGCTCGCCATCTCCGCCAGTGACGCCAAAGCGAACCTGGAGAACGGTATCAGCCTCGGCGGCATCTTCCGCAAGAACATTTCCAAGGAGGCAGACTTTGCCGTCGACAGTCAGAAGCTTGAGGTGATGCCGGTTTACTTTCCCGGGGTTCGCTCGGATGGCAGCGCATCCTATTGTGACCTCAATGGCAATGATGTTTATGACCCAGGGGAGGAGGGCGTTCCCTACGAGGAGTGGCGCCTGAACGGCAATCCGGAGGGAGAAGGGTGCGATCCCCGGGTCGATTCTGATGGCAACGGAACGTTGGACGCAGAGGATAACACCTGTGTAGTCACCCTCATCGAGTGCCGCGAGGTGGCTAAGCCGATCATCTCCACCTACATGGAGAAGGTCGACCTCTTCGACGAGAAGGTCACCACCGACTTCCCCACGGGGCGCTTCTCCTACGACATCGTCACCGCCATCTCCCGGGATGACGGCAGCACCTGGAAGCGGATGAACGTGTCGCGCATGGCCGACCTGAGTTCTTTCGAGCTCGAAACCACCGGCAAGCCCTTCCCCGGCACCTGCAACAAGCCGCAGTTGAAAGTGATCGACAACAAAATCCTGGTGGTCTGGGTCAGCGCCTACGCCCGGGGCGGCAACCCGAGGTATGCGATCACCACCTGCGATGATCCCGATACGGCCGCGGTCGAAACGCCCGCAACCGGGTGTCAGATAGTCTGCGCTGGGCCGGACGACCCCACCGACCCGAACTACGACGCAACCAAGTGTGCACCCGACTACCAGTATGACGATGATTATTTCGTCAATGACATCTGGGGCGTGCGCGGACAACAGGGTTCGGTGAACTACGACGAGGTGGACGACGTGGCCGATCTGGGTATCGGGGAAGTCCCCTACAGCGCCCTGTGGGCGGCGCGGGGGGTGATCGTCACTCAGGCCGACCTGGAGAGCGGAAAATTCAATTCGTTGATCGTAGTGGATGATCCGAATACCGTCGAGAATGAAGCCAAAACCCTCGCGGTCGGTGATGTCGTCTGGTTTAAGCCCGAGCGGCTCACCTCCGGCCGCCGCGACGCCTACATCCCGGTGGTCGGCGGCACGCGCGGAGCGGGATTCGCCATCGCCTGGCAGGAAGACCCCAGCGGCCTGCGGCCCGGCAAGGGCAAGGGCCCGGGAGAAGGCTGGAGTGGCGCCATCGCCAATCACAAGACCGACATCTGGTATAGCTACATCCTGCCGGAAGATTTTGACCTGGTGGACGGAAACTTCGTTCCCGGTGGTGATCCCGACGAGGAGGCCCCCGGCGTGGGCCGGCCCAAGTTCTTGGTCCCCTTCAGCCTGCCGGTGCGGATCTCCGACAACGACATGCTGAACACCGACACCCTGAAGGTGGTGGTCGGCGATGACGGACTGCCGGAGATCAATGGAGAGACCGAAAGCTACACGCCGGTTGATCCGGAGGACGTGGAGCACGGCAACGCCAACGGCACCAAGCGCTACGCCTACCTGGCCAAAACCGACCCACTATACGAGTATTACTGGGACAAGCTCGACCTATGCGACACCTCCGGAACGGACGCTGTTCTGACTGAGCTCCCCGGAACCGATGCCCATGAACGCTGGTACCGCTTTACAAATACCGAGGGTACGGAAAAAACCGTCTGCATCTCATCTGATGGACGGTTGATCGACGGCGACGTCAGCGCCTCGCGGCCGAACATGCAACTGCAACCTTATACCAAGACCGATGGCACCAAAAGCGCATGGGTGCTCCTGTCCTACGAGGAATCCAAGGGGATGGGGCACTCTCTCGATGCAGGCCATGCAGACACGGATAACCCGCTGCCTGACCTGATCAGCGACAAAGGGCAGGACAAGCCGATCAAGCAGGACCTTGGCAAGAACGTCATCTACCACAGCTTCGACTACACCCAGCCGGAACTGGTGTCCGCCGGGCACATCGTCAACCTGCCGGCGCTGTGTGGTGGGCTGTATCCGAATTATTGCGACGACAATGATAACCCGACCTGTAGTTGCACCGCGGGAGAGCCGATTCCGCTCTACTTCGAAGACCAGCAGGACGACGGAAGCTGGTTGCCGAACTCGGATAATTTCATGCAGTACCGCACCGAAATTGCACGGCGGACCCGCTTCATTTCGCAGTCCTATGGGCGCATGATCGAGGACGGCGGCACGACCGGGACTATCGGTACGATCATCTATAAGCAGGGACAAGAAGGCCAGGGACGACCGGCCGACGTCTTTATCCGCCGGATCGTCGTGCCAGACACGGTTATTGACCCAGCGACCAGAACAACCCGCGCCTTCGACAAGAAAATTGACAACCCGTATGCTTTTAGTAACTTCGAGTGCCTTAAATACCTGGATGAGACGTTTGGTGGCCCAGGGTACAACAACAACGTCTGGGGCCAGCCCTCAGGCGATCGCCTGTGCGGTGGGATTATCGAAACGCCCTACCCGCACCGTGACCACGTCAACCTCACCAGCGCCGATATCGACCTGTCGGTTGATGCCGGCCCGGATGATGACACCCCCGACGATCCGACCGACGACATCTATGGCACAGACAAGGTGCTGTTGTGGTCGCAGCACCCCTACAACCTTGGCGACGAGTCCTACGGCGGCAACATGTCTGACGACACCTCCTCGTCCATCGCCGGAATGTTCTCCAACGGTCGCAGCCACCGCGGCTTCATCCGCGGCGACTTCCTGGTGACGGCCTACGCCTGGTCCCCCAACTGGGCGGCGGCGCGGAACGGACGTGACCGTTACAACTTCTATCTGCGCAAGTCCTTCGACGGCGGCCAGACCTGGACCACCACCCCGGCATCGTTCGGCGGCAACGACGGGATCGGCCAGGGCATCAACTACTGCCGCGAGTGGCGCTCGGATCCGGAGGTTGAGGATCCGGACGGCAGCGGCAATCTGCCACCTGCGGAAGATACCACCCTTGACCCGCCATTTGATCCCGAATGCGTGGCCTGGTGCGCCCCGGACGATCTGGATTGCACGGTGACCGGTATGGCCATCGGAGCCGGAGAGTTTGAACCGGCCGTCAAGGTTTCGGAGTTCGACAACAACCAGGAGACCTCGGCCGATCCGCGCATCGGTGCCACCCCCCCGGTGAGGCCGCTGGATGGCAGGGACGCCGCGCTGAAGGAACTGAGCCTTGTCGAAGACGAATACCTGAACAACACCTTCTTCGTTGCCTGGGGTGCCGGGGAGAACCAGACCTCTACCGGCGGCACGACCATCACCCCCGAAGCGCCGCCCACCGACGTCTACTACACCCGAAGCACCGATTACGGCGATCACTTCCTCAAGGTGCCCTGGGAGGTCATGGGTGAGAATAGCAACTACGCCGATCAAACAGTTTGGCGCTACGAGCGGCTCGCCTGGGGCGAAGAAGAGCAGGGCGAGTGCCAGCTGCGCGCCACCTCGGACGGGTCAAAAATGTACGGCATCTACCACCAGATGATCCCGGCCGAAGAGGACCCTGACGTCCCGGTCACCCGCTGGTATCCCTGGGAGCTGGAAGAAAGCCACGAGGATGATATCTGGTTCCGCCGGGTGATCTTCTGGCCGGAAACCGACTCCGACTCAACTGAATAAATGGAAGGAATTAAGCTGCGGGAAAGGCACTTCAGGCCTTTCCCGCACCATCAAATGAGGTAGTGGCCATAGGATGATGAAAAATCTACTTTTCCCAGTTTTCTCTAGGGACTTCCTGCTGCTGATGACAGCAAACGGGTTTGGCCTGCCTGCCCTTGGACCAGGACCATTTACCGGCGACCGTTAAATGGCTGAGCCACCTCCGGTGCGCGGTGAAGAACCTAAACACAATAGAGGAGAGAATCGATGAAAAAGATCCTCAGAGTTTTCAAAACAACAGGGTGTCTCGTACTATCCGGACTGCTTGTCGCTTGGTTGTCCCCTCCTGTCATTCAAGCGCAAACACAAGAGCAGCCATCGTTGCTGCTCGCCCAGGGCGGTAGCGGCGGGGGTAACGGTGGCGGTGATGGTGGAAACGGCGGAAGTGACGGGGGAAACGGCGGAAGTGACGGGGGAAACGGCGGAAGTGACGGGGGAAACGGCAATGGGTCCGGCAGTATGACCCAGGACAGAGCTATGAATCAGTATCAGCACCGCTATATGAAGACCGATACCTCACAGAATATGGATCCCGATCACCTGCCCGAACAGACGCGTTCAAGAGAACAGCTGCGTGAGCGGGTTCATGCCCCCGAAGACGCGGAGCAGGCCCGTGCCATGTCTCAGCAGAGATCTCGCCAAGCTGTGGGAAACAACCAACCAGCAAGCGGCGACACAGCTTTCGATCAGGACAGGGACCGAATAAGAGACAGAATTCACATGGATGAGGCCGATCAGGATATGGATTATACTCAGGATCGGCTGCGCGATCGCGACCGTGAGGATATTCCCGATCAGGACCGTGATCAAATCCAGGATCGTCTCAATCAATAGCCTTGCGGGCAGGGTTGCCCTGACGGAAGAGGAGAAATTCTATGCTAGTTCAAAGTCTCTACTGGACGGGCTCTATGGCGGTGCGACCATCGCAGAGATCGACATGATCGACCTTAAATATGCCATCGACGTCAGCACCCCGATCGACCTGATTGTGGCATACCAGAATCTGATGGAGGGGTCGAAAAGCCACCTGCGTGCCTTCGTGCGCAGCATGGAGACGCTGGACTATACCTATACGCCGCAGTACATCAGCCAGGAACTGTACGGCGCAATTATCGGCCTATAGGTTGCGAATCGCCGCTTGGATCGCATCGACGCGCTGCTGATTTGAAGGGTGGGAACTCAGGAACCCTCCGCCACTCCCACCCTGCTTCTGCAGCGTTTCGATCGAGCGCTTCATGGCGTAGGGATCTTTGTTCATCCGGTGCAGCATCTTAACCGCAAAAGCGTCCGACTCCAGCTCATCGGCCTGTGAAAACCGAGCGCTGATCGCGGTTCGCGCCAGGTCGCCGAGCTGGGAGGCGGAAAGGGCCCCGATGGTGCCACCGATAGAACTCACCGCCTCGAAAGCGACACTGGTCATCAATGCCGACCTCATCTGCTGATAACTGTGCTTGAGTTTGACGTGACCGATTTCATGGCCGATCACCGCCAGCACCTGATCATCGGGCATCAGGTCCATCAATCCGGAGTAGACCCGTACGGTACCATCGGCCATGGCAAAGGCATTGACCTGATCGGAGAGGTAGACTTTGAAGTTCAGCGTCAGGCCATCGTAGCCGGTCAGTCCCCGGGTCAACCTTACCAGACGGACCGCGTACGGGCTATCCGCCGGAGCAACCGTCTGCTGGTTGTCCAATTCTCGGGCCGATAGCTCCGAAGCCTGCTTGACACTCTCTTCATCCAGCATAGTCGCCTGCAGCGCTCCTGCACCGATAACCACGGCCTTTCCCATATCAAACTGGCCGTTCGCCGCACAACCGCCCATCACCAGCAGGCAGAAAACCATCATCACGTATCTGACCGGCTTCATCCAAAAGGTCCTTTCGTATCGATCGTCTCCGTAAAAAATCCGGTTATCAGTCTATCCCAGAGCCGGGTGCCGTGCAAAACCCATTTTTTGGCCAGGCAGTGAAAAAGCAACTCAAGCTCTTTTCTTTTTGATCAGTTACGTTATAATCTCCGGCACAAATCAGTAGATAGCACAGTGAATTTTATCAACAGCAGGGGGAAAACATGATTATTCAGGTCAAATATTCTGACGGAACCATCGATCGGGTTCAATCTATCGTGCTCGACACCCTGATCAATACGGGATCAATTTCTCGCTTCAAACGATCCGACGGCTGGGCTGTGATCGGCCGTGACCCGATCCGCAAATCACGCCAAAACAGTGAAGTTCACAGTGATCGCCGCGTCCCTCCTTCGACCCACTCGTTCCTCCCTCCAGAATGAGACACGGCCCACCAGCCATGATCACCGTCAAAGAGCCACAAAAAACCGTTGCACACATCTCCACATGAACGGGATATTTACAATGAAACTGTTCAAAAATCCGCTCAACATCTTTCTGATGGTGTGCATAATCGCACTGACCCAACCGGCCTTTGCCGCTGAACAATCACCGGCACCGACAACCGATCCACTGACCTCGACCGATCGTCTGGCCGCCGCCATCGAAACCTTGACGAACCAGCTCGCAACACAGGGAGAATACGCCAAAAAAGACGAGGAACTGCGCAAGCTGGATATTGCCATCTCCTACCTCAATTTCAGGCACCGCCGGATCGAACGACTCGAAACAGAACTCGATCGCGAGATCAGCGAACGAGATCAGCTTGAAGACCTCGCGCGCCAGTGGAGCGAACGGCAGGAACAGCTCATCAGCAGCATCGAAGAAGCCGGATCGACCGACAAAAAGGAACTGGAAAAGGAAAAAAGTAATTACGACATCCGCAAAAAAGCTCTGGAACAACGCATTTTCCGTCTCTCAGAGGAGATCATCGTCAAGCAGAATCGGATTGCTGACCTCAACGAGCAACTCGACACCGTCGAACGCTACGTCAGACAAAATCTCACGCTTTAAACCACCGACACGCCCGCTACGGTTTTTTCTTGACAGCGGGCACTGTGGCCTCTATAGTTCGCCGTTGCAACGAATTTCGTCGTTGCGCGACAGTTCACAGAGAACGAAGGAGTAGAAGCATGTATGCGGTGATCAAGACCGGAGGAAAACAGTACAAAGTTTCCGCAGGCGACCTTGTCAAGGTCGAAAAGGTCGAAGGCGCGGTGGGTGATACCATCGAGCTGGACCAAGTCCTCATGGTCGGTGGCGCAGAGGTTAAACTCGGAACACCTCTCGTACCAGGCGCTAAGGTAAAAGCGCAGATCGTTGCCCAGGAAAAAGACAAGAAAATCCTCGTCTTTAAATCCAAGCGGCGCAAAGGGTACCGTAAGAAAAACGGCCACCGCCAACCCATTACCCGACTTAAAGTCGCGGCAATCGAAGCTTAAGGAGGCGAACTCATGGCTCATAAGAAGGCTGCCGGTAGTTCCAAAAACGGTCGTGACAGTATTGGTAAGCGACTCGGTGTCAAGCGTTTCGGTGGCGAGCAGGTCTCCGCCGGATCGATTTTGGTCCGCCAGCGCGGCACCACTTTTCACCCGGGCGACAACGTCGGTTGCGGCAAGGACTACACCCTGTTCGCTCTGATCGACGGTGAAGTCAAGTTCGAGACCAAGGCCAAGGGCCGTAAACACATCAGCGTTTACGCCTCCTGATATCCGCCTTGTCGGAAACAGCTTGAAAAACCCGGTTCGCTCTTGCGTGCCGGGTTTTTCTATTGATCCCACAGGCCACCGCTAAGTGGCGGGAGCTGCACATGAAGTTTGTTGATCAGGTCAAAATCGATGTCAAATCCGGTGACGGTGGACGGGGCTGCGTCTCGTTCCGGCGGGAAAAATTTGTCGCCTTCGGCGGCCCCAACGGCGGGGACGGCGGCAAGGGCGGCGACGTTTACTTTGTCGTCGCCGACGATCTCTCGACGCTGCTCGACTTCCGCTACCTGAGACACTACAAAGCCCAGAACGGCGGCCACGGTCTCGGCAAGGACATGCATGGCAAAAACGGCGAATCTCTGGAATTGAGAGTGCCGCCAGGCACGCTAGTCTATGACGACGAAACCAGTGAACTACTCGCCGACCTCACCCAGGCCGGAACCCGGATCCTGCTACTGAAGGGCGGCCAGGGCGGGCGGGGCAATGCCCGTTTTGCCACCAGCACCAACCGCGCACCACGTCATGCACAGCCCGGTATTCCTGGCGAATGTCGTACTTTGCGACTCGAACTGAAGCTGCTGGCCGACGTCGGGCTGGTCGGCCTGCCCAACGCCGGCAAATCGACCCTGATTTCCGCGGTCTCCGCAGCCAAACCGAAGGTTGCCGACTACCCGTTTACGACATTGGTGCCCAACCTCGGCGTGGTGCGCTACGGCGGCTACAAAACCCTGGTTATGGCGGACATCCCCGGCCTGATCGAAGGAGCCAGTGAAGGACACGGTCTCGGCACCCGCTTTCTCCGGCATGTCGAGCGCACCGATTTCTTCCTCCATCTCGTAGATCTGTCCTGCATGCAGGAGGGTAACGCCCTCGACAACTTTCAGCTGATCAACAACGAACTCCGGCGATACGATTCCGATCTGGCACAGAAGCCACAAATGGTTGTGCTGACCAAGATCGACATCCCCGAAGTCCGCAGCGAAGCGGAAGAGCTCAAAACCCACTTTGAATCGCTGGGATACCCGACGCTGCTGATCTCAGCGGTCACCGGCGAGGGGGTCAAGGAGTTAATCGACATCGTCGGCACCGCCCTTGATGAGTATCGCGAACTCCAATCGCCGGAGGCTTGACAGCCACCGGGCCCGGCGCTAGTGTCTGCGGTACCCGGAAATCAGCTTCCACATTGAGGATTTATGCGCAACGCCCTTCTCTCCCACGTCAAACGCGTCATCGTCAAGATCGGCAGCGGTGTCATCTCCTCCGAAGCTGGCCTCGACCGAACCATGCTGGCCGCCATCGCCGAAGACCTCTGCGACCTGCGCCAGCAGGGCCTTGAAATCATCGTCGTATCGTCAGGCGCCGTCGCCGCAGGCAAATGCCAGCTCGGCATTACCGGTCGGCCGCAGACCATCCCGCAGAAACAGGCCGCCGCAGCCATCGGTCAAACCCGCATCATCCGTGCGTACAAAGAGACCTTTATCGACCGCGGTCATATGGTCGCCCAGGTCCTGCTGACCCGTGACGATCTGTCCAATCGCCGCCGCTACCTCAACGCCCGCAACACCCTCTCGACCCTGCTCGAATACGGCGTTACCCCGATCGTTAACGAAAACGACACCGTCGTCGTTGAAGAAATCCGCTTCGGCGACAACGACAACCTTTCTGCGCTGGTCACCAGCCTGGTCGAAGGGGACCTGCTGATCATCCTTTCTGACGTCGACGGTTTCTACGATGGCGATCCTTCACTCAACCCCGATGCCAAACTGATCGGCGTGGTAGAGCGGATCACCCCCAAGCTCGAATCTCTGGCGGGCGACTCAAAGGGAACCCTCGGCACCGGCGGCATGTCGACCAAGATCAAGGCCGCCAAACGCGTCGGTCTGGCCGGAGTCGGCACTCTGATTGTCAACGGCCGGACACCGCACATTCTGCGCAAGGTGTTTGCCGGTGAAAATGTCGGTAGCTATTTCCTGCCGGCGCAGTCGAAAATGACTGCAAAAAAACGCTGGATCGCCTTTTCCAAAAAACCACGCGGCAAGCTGTTGGTCGACGAAGGCGCTTACCGAGCCGTTGTTGAACTGGGGAAAAGCCTTTTACCATCAGGGATCTGCGGCATCGAAGGATCTTTTGAGCGGGGCGACGCGGTGCGCCTCTGCGATCGGCAGGGGAATGAATTTGCCAAGGGGGTCACCAGCTATTCGCAGCCCGAACTGCTGCGCATCGCCGGCAAGCAATCGAGCGCCATCGAAGCGACCCTCGGCTATAAATACCGTGATGAAATCATCTACCGGGACGACATGGTCCTGACTATTGAAGATAAAGAGGAGAGTGACGCATGAGCATCTACGATGAAATGCTGGCGCTGGCCGAGGAGGCCAAATCAGCCGCGCAGATCGTGGCCAACCTGTCTTCAGGAATCAAAAACCAACTGTTGATCCGCATGGCCGACGCCTTAGAAGCACAGCAATCCACGCTCCAGCAGGCCAACGCCAAAGACCTCGTTGCAGCCCGCGAGCGGGGCATGGCCACTGCCATGGTCGACCGATTGACCCTGACCGCAGAGCGGATCAAAGCAATGGCCGACGGACTGCGCGAGGTGGCCGGACTGCCCGACCCGGTCGGTGAAGTAACCAGTATGTGGCTGCGCCCCAACGGCATTCAGGTCGGGCGTCAGCGCATTCCTCTCGGTGTCATCGGCATTATCTACGAGTCGCGCCCCAACGTCACCGCCGATGCCGCCGGACTGTGCCTCAAGAGCGGCAACGCCGTCATCCTGCGCGGCGGATCGGAAGCGATCCACTCCAACAGCGCCATCGGCGAAATCCTGCAACAGGTGCTGGCCGCAATGGACCTGCCCAAGGGTGCTCTGCAGGTGGTTACCACCAGCGACCGCGACGCGGTCACTGAACTGCTCAAACTCGAAGACCAGATCGACCTAATTATCCCTCGTGGCGGCGAAGGGCTGATTCGCTTTGTCTCTGAAAACTCTCGGATTCCGGTCATCAAGCACTACAAGGGTGTCTGCCACACCTATGTCGATCGCGACGCAGACCTGAAGATGGCCGAAGAAATCTGCTTAAATGCCAAGGTCCAGCGTCCGGGGGTCTGCAACGCCATGGAAACCCTGCTGGTGCACAAGGATGCTGCGGCCGAGTTCCTGCCACAGATCAGCAAGGCGATGAAAAAATCAGGAGTCGAACTGCGGGGCTGCAGCGCAGCACGGATGATCGTACCGGAGATGGCCGCGGCCACTGAACAGGACTGGGCGGAAGAATACCTGGAGCTGATTCTCGCGGTGCGCGTGGTGGATGATCTCGACGACGCCTGCGCCCATATCCGCCGCTACGGATCGTTGCACACCGAGGTGATTATCACCAACGACTACAACGCATCACAGCGCTTCCTCAAAGAAGTCAACTCGAGCGTCGTGATGGTCAACGCCTCATCACGCTTCTCCGACGGCAACCAGCTCGGACTCGGGGCGGAGATCGGAATTTCCACCACCAAGCTCCACTCCTTCGGACCGATGGGACTAGAAGATCTAACCACACGGAAATTTATCGTTCTCGGCAGCGGACAGATCCGCAGCTGACCCTGAGAGTTGAGTTTGAGGCATGAACATCGGCCTTCTCGGCGGCACCTTTAATCCGATCCATAACGGTCATCTGCACATCGCCCGTGAAGTGCAGAAAAACTGCCAGCTTGACCAGGTCTGGTTTGTGCCGACCTGCAATCCGCCACACAAACAGCTGGACGGCGATATCTCCTTTCGCCACCGGCTGCAGATGGTCGAAGCGGCCATTGCCGACATTCCCGACTTTTGCAGCTGCGATATCGAAGGGCAGCGTGGCGGACGGAGCTATTCCGTCACCACCCTGGAGCAACTCCGCGCCCAACACCCCGCTGACAACTTCTATTTCATCATGGGCCTTGACTCGTTTCGCGACATCGGCACATGGAAATCCTACCCGCGCCTCTTTGAACTCTGCCACATCGTCGTCACCGCCCGGCCCGGCTTTCACGGCGACCCGCGCGCGTTTCTCCCGGTTGCTATCGCAGAGCGCTTCTGCTATGATGCCGACGCCAAAAAACTCCGCCACGTCGCAGGGTTTACGGTGATTTTTGTCTCCCATACCAGCCGCGATATTTCCTCCACCGAGATCCGCGAAGCAATCTCCTGTGGTGAATCAATCGAGCAGCTGGTTCCGACGGCGGTTGTCGAGTATATCGATCAACACCGCCTTTACGCGGCCGCTACGCCGCCAACCTGAAGGTAACTCAATTTGCAAGCATTAGACTGCGCCTTTATCGCCGCACATTACGCTCTTGAAAAGAAGGGCCTTGACCTGCGCCTGCTGGAAATCAAAGGGATGTCATCTCTGACCGACTACCTGATGATCGTCACCGGGCGCTCTGACCGGCAGGTTCAGGCCATCGCTGAAGCGATCCGCCTGGGGTTGAAAAAGGAACACCAGACCCTGCCACTGGCCGTCGAAGGGATGGATGAAGGGCGCTGGGTTCTGCTCGATTACGGCGAAGTAATGATCCACGTCTTCCAGGAGCCGGTCCGGCACTTCTACGACATTGAAGGGCTCTGGAGCGAAGCCCCGGAGGTCGACATTCCGCAGGCAGACAAGCAGTGAAACTGCGCTTGGTCTGTGTCGGCAAGCTGTCAGAAGACTGGCAGAAACAGGCCTGCGCTGACTACAGCAAGCGCCTCAAGCACCGCTTTACGCTGGACATTGTTGAACTGAAAGAAGAAAAAGGGGGCCGCCGCGGCGATACCGCGACCTTGCTACACCGTGAAGGGCAGCGGATCCTCGATAAAATCTCCGCGCAGGACTTTGCTGTCGTGCTCGACGAGACCGGTCGGCAGCTGACCTCCGTCCAGCTGGCCGACACCCTCGGGGAAAAGATGCTGCACGGCGCCCAGCCCTGGTGTCTGATCATCGGGGGACCGTACGGCCTCGATCCGCAGGTGAAGCAGCGCGCCAATCTGATGCTGTCACTGTCGAAACTGACCCTTACCCACCAAATGGCCCGTCTGTTCCTGCTGGAACAGCTGTACCGCGGCAGCACGATCCTGCGCAACGAACCGTATCACAACCCGTAACCTTTAATTTTAATGAAATAATTCGAGAGGGACGCACAGAACATGGATCAGGAACAACTGAACGAGGTCCGGACCCGCCTACTGGAGATGAGGGAGCAAGTCCTTGAAGATTCCGCCAAAGCATACGCCGCATCCCAGGAACTGGGAAAAGATGGCGTACCCGATATTGGCGATATGTCATCCAACAGCTATACTCAAGAGGTATTGATGAACCTCAGCGAGACTCAGCGCGGCCGGGTACGCGACATCGATGCCGCCCTCGAACGGATGGACCAGGGCGTCTACGGCCTCTGCGCCCGCTGCGAAGAAGAGATCGCACCACGCCGAATGGAAGTCCGCCCCTTTTCCCGCTACTGCGTGGAATGTAAATCGGAAGTAGAAAAGTTCGGCGAATAACCCGCGACCCGCCATTGCCGCCCGCGGCAGATGAGCCTGGAGAGATGACCATGGTCAAGATTGCCCTGTTCATGTTTGTTTTCATCATCTTTGTCTTTGGATTTCTATATTTCTGGGGCATCAATCCGGGGGACATCACCGTTTACCTCACCGCGGATCAGAGCATCACCTTCCCTGCGCCGATTATACTCGTCACCGCCATTCTCATCGGCCTGCTGCTCGGCAACGGCGTGCATATCCTCAGCCTCGGAGTCGCCTCGATCGGCAACTGGCGACGGAACCGGCGACATAAAAAGGAAGAGGAGATCGGTGTCATCTACCGCAACGGCGTCGCCCGCCTGCTCTCCGGCGACCTGAAAAAAGCCCGTCAACTGCTGCAGAAGGCGCTGGACCGCGATGCACGTCGCATCGATACATACCTGGCCCTTGGCAACGTCGCCCTGCAGGAAGGGGTCCCCGCCCAGGCGATCGATTTTCTCCTTAAGGCCCGCGACTTGGAGCCCAAAAGCATCGAGGTGCTGTTCAAGCTGGCCACCACCTATGCCGAAACCGGTCGCTCAGGTGACGCTATGGATGTCTACCGCGAGCTGCTTGCCAACGACAGCGACAACCGCAAGGCGTTGCGCGCCCTCAGGGACCTGCACATTGAACAGAGCGAATGGCAGGATGCGCTCGCCCTACAGAAGCGGATCGTCAAGGCCGCATCAAGCGGACCGAAATCGGACAGCGAAAAGCAGCAGATGCTACAGTTGCGCTACGAAGTCGCCAATCAGGCGCTGGCAGAAGAGAACCTGGAAGAGGCCAGCAACACCTTCCGTGAGCTGCTGAAGCAGCAGGCCGACTTCACCCCGGCCCGTGTCTCACTGGGCGATGCCTACCGCAAGATGAACCGCGCCAGCGATGCCGCCGAGGTCTATCAGGAAGGCTACCGTCACCAGAAGCGTAGCGTCTTCTTGAGCCGCCTCGAGGACCTCTATATGAGCGCCGAAGATCCTTCCGCACTGCTCGGCTTCTACCGCACCCAGATGCAGCAGGACAACACGGACCTGCTGCTCAAACTCTACCTGGGACGCCTCTGCCTGCGCCTTGAGATGGTCGACGAAGCGCTGGAGCAACTGCAGGCCGTTGAAAGCTCTGGGGTCAATTTCCGTCAGCTCCATCTGCTGCTGGCCGAAGCCTATCGCCGGCGTCGCAGCATCGATGACGCCATGGCCGAATATCAGCAGGCCCTCGAAATCGACAGCCGTCTCAACCTCGGCTTTATCTGCGATGTGTGCGGGGCAATTCACGCCGAATGGAATGGCCGCTGTACCGCCTGCGGCAGCTGGGACAGCCTGAGCCTGCCCGAACGACAGCAGATTCAGGACGCCCGCCCCTCCGAACAGAAGGCGATCCCTCACGGCCAGCGCTAGGATAAAACTGATGAAAAAGCAACCGGTTGCTCTGGTTATCCTCGACGGCTGGGGACTCAGCGAGTCCCAGCAGAACAACGCCGTCACCCTGGCCGATACACCCTGTCTCGACGCACTGCTGCAGCAGTACCCCACCGCGCAGCTCACCGCATCGGGCCGCGATGTCGGCCTGCCGGACGGGCAGATGGGCAATTCTGAGGTCGGCCACCTCAACATCGGTGCCGGGCGGATTGTCTATCAGGACCTGACCCGAATCAGCCTCGCCATTGAGCAGAATCAGCTGATCTCAAACCCTGCGCTGAGCGGTGTCTGCCAAAAGCTGCAACAGAACGGCGGCACCCTCCACCTGCTCGGACTCCTGTCAGATGGCGGCGTCCATTCCCATAACAGCCACCTCTATGCGCTGGTGCGCATGGCGAAGCAACTCGGCGTAACCGACGTCTGCATCCATGCCTTCATGGACGGACGCGACACCCCTCCCAAAAGCGGTGCCGGCTACCTGCAGCAGCTGGAACAGGAGCTCGCGGCGATCGGCCTTGGTCGGGTAGCTACGGTAACCGGCCGATATTGGGCGATGGACCGGGACAACCGCTGGGAGCGGATAGAAAAGGCTTATCTGGCACTTACCGATGGAACGGGTCAGCCTTTCGCAACCACACAGGAAGCGATTCAAACCCGCCATGCCGAAGACCAAACCGACGAATTTATCGAGCCGTGCATCATCGGCGCACCCGGCCCCATCAGCGACAACGACGGTGTCATCTTTTTCAACTTCCGCGCCGACCGCGCCCGCGAAATGACCCGCGCACTGACCGACCCGACATTCTCCGGATTTACCCGCAGTACCACTCCGGCGCTGGTCGACTATGTCTGCATGAGCGAATACGACGCAACCTTCGACCTCCCGATCGCCTTTCCGTCAGAAACGCTGCAGAACATCCTCGCCGAAGTCGTCTCGGCTGCAGGGATGAAACAGCTGCGTATCGCCGAAACAGAAAAATACGCCCACGTCACCTTCTTTTTTAACGGCGGTGTCGAACAAGCCTGGCCCGGTGAAGACCGGGTGCTGATCCCCTCGCCGATAGAGGTAGCCACCTACGATCTCAAACCGGAGATGAGCGCCGCTCAGGTCACCGATGAAGTCGTATCACGTGTTGCGTCACAAGAATACGACCTCATCATCCTCAACTTCGCCAATCCCGACATGGTCGGCCACACCGGTGTCCTCAACGCAGCGATCAGCGCCATGGAGACCGTCGACCGCTGCGTCGATCAGGTCGTCAAAGCGATCCTCGCCGTTGACGGGCAGCTGCTGATTACCGCCGACCACGGCAACTGTGAAAAAATGACCGACGACCAAGGTGGCATTCACACGGCCCACACCAGCAATCCTGTCCCGCTGGTGCTGGTTGGTGCGGCACATCGTCAGGCAAAATTGCACAACGGCATCCTTGCCGATCTGGCACCGACCATCCTCCGCCTTCTCGGCCTATCGCAACCGGCGGAGATGACGGGAACACCACTGATCGACTAAGCGGATGATGCGCAAGGGGGGCGGCGCGACATTCATCAACCGATTTCAAGGGCTGCTCGACCTGCTCTTTCCCCGCGCCTGTCCGCTTTGCCATCTCACCCTGCCTCAAAGACATACGGGGCTCTTCTGCCTTACCTGCCGCCAGGGGATGCTCCCCCTGCCCGCAAGTCACTGCCCGCGCTGCGCGCTGCCTTTTGCCAGCGCCACCACCGGACCTCATCTGTGCGCCACCTGCCAGACTAGCGCACCACCGTTTCTCTCGACCCACGCTGCAGGTCTTTACGATGAGAACCTAAAAGATGCGATCCACCATTTCAAATACAGCGGTGGTCACCATCTCGATCGCCCCCTCGCAACGCTGCTGTTCGAAACTCTTGATTCCATCATCCCCCCCGACATCATTGTGCCGGTGCCTCTGCATATCAACCGTTTACGGCACAGAACCTACAACCAATCGTTGCTGATCGCCCGCGAAGTCGGACGTCTGCTCGGCCGCCCGGTACAGCCCGAAGGCCTCGCGCGGGTTCGCGATACACGTCCGCAACAGGGCCTGGGGGCCAGCCAACGGGCCCGCAACCTCACAGCAGCATTCACCTGTCCGGCCCCCTTCAACGGCGAGCAGGTGCTGCTGGTCGACGACGTGATGACCACCGGGGCAACCGCCATAGCCTGCAGTCGCACCCTGCTGCAGCACGGTGCCTCGGCGGTACGAGTTGCAATCCTCGGGCGCGCTCCCCGCCCCTAAAACCCGACGAAAAACTGGACAACTCGCAATTCAGTGATATATTCTTGGCTTGGAGATAAGAAACTACCAATCTCAGCCCGGATGGGGGAACAGACTTTTCTTATGAAGGACACAGCGCAAGCCCTTCTGGCGGCATACCCACTCGAGCAACTGCTGCAGACCATTCCGACCGGACTGTTTCTCGTTGACAGCGACATGCGTATCGCCTACTGGAACGAAGAGGCCGAACGGATCACCGGCTTCTCCGCAGCAGAGGTGGTCGGTCAACACTGCTCTATGCTCGAAGGGATCCCCTGTGGTGCAACGTGCGGTCTATTCGAAGGAGATCTTCCCAAACCGATCACCGGTGCGCACTGTTCCATCAGACACCGCGATGGCCACCGCATTACCCTGAACAAAAACATGGATCTGCTGCGAGATGCCAGCGGCAAGGCCATCGGCGGGATCGAAGCCTTTGTCGATATCAGCCGACTGTCGCAACTTGAGGAAAAACTGAGAAACAGTGCAAGATCGCTCCGGCGCGCAGTTCGCGAACGAACCAAAGAGTTGGAACACGAACGTACCGGGCTGCAGGCTGTTCTCGACGGCATGCTCGACCCGACCTACATCTGCACCGGGGACTACCGCATCGAATACATGAACTGCGCCATGCGCAAGCTGATCGACGGGGACATCAGTCAGCCCTGCTATAAGGCGATCTACCACCTGGCCACGCCCTGTAAGGACTGCGCGTTGCATGTCACCGATCTTGGTCTCAGCATCACCCAGGAACGCACCCTCGGACAGCAGGGGCGAACCTTCGAGGTCATCCACTCCCCTCTGCCGTCCCACGACACCGTCTCCCGCAAGTTGGGTGTCTGCCGCGACATCACCGAACGACTTCAGACCTCACAGGATCTGGAGCAGACCAATCAGGAACTGGACGCCTTTGTCTCAATGGTCTCCCACGACCTGCGCACCCCACTGACACCGATTATCGGCTTTTCTGAGTATCTGCAGGAGAGGTACGCCGACAAAATCGACCAAACAGGGCTGACCTCCCTTCACGAAATAGAAAAAGCCGGCCACCAGATGCTCGACCTGCTTGAAGATCTTCTGACCCTTGCCCAGGTCGGGAGACTCGACCCCCCAGAAACACCTGTACCGCCAAATCCCATCATCGACGATATCCTGCATGAGTTACAGGATGCGATCCGATCCAGCAACGCGACGATTCAGATCGAAGAACTGCCGGCGCTGCTGATCCCCGCACCACTGATCATGAATCTGTTCCGCAATCTGCTGAGCAATGCGCTGCGCTACGCCATCCCCGCGCCACGAATCGAAATCAGCGCAGAGCAAACAGCCGCAACCTGCCTGATCCACATCCGCGACCACGGTCCGGGGATTCCCGTCGAAGAGCGGCAACTGATCTTCGACACCTTCAAGCGCGGCAGCACCTCCAAAATGGTCCGCGGCACAGGGCTGGGGCTAGCGACAGTCCAAAAAATTGTCCGCACCTATCAGGGTCGTATCCACGTTGAAGACACCCCCGGTGGTGGTGCCACCTTTGTCATCGAACTGCCCGCCCCGCCCCATAACTCCGAACCGTAACCGCGGTTACCCCCTGGCATGATCGCCGCGTCGCGCATCTATCTGTTTTTTCAATCACCGGACTGACTGGCATCGGAAAAAACGATTGGAATTCCAGCAGCGCCTTTCCGATAATACCGCTCACCATAGAAAAACGACGCGAAAAGTCACTGTCGAACCCGAAGCTCATCCGCATAACCGCAAGTGCGCACCTCACACGTGACGCTTCTCGCGTTTTCCTCTGCTCTGGGTCGCACGATTGAACAGACCCGTCTCACCGAGGAAGAGCGATGAAAGCCGACCGCCAGCCAACCCAGATTCACACCCGTCCGCTCCGTCCTGCACTGCAGGAGCAGCGCGCAACCGTTTCTCGTCAGTGCACCGGCTGCCAGCTCTGCGTCAAGGAATGTCAGTTCTTACAGAAGTACGGCGACCCCAAACAACTCAGCGATGCCTATAGCCCGGACGACAACTACCACCTCAGCCTGCCGTTTGAATGCAGCCTGTGCGGCCTCTGCACCGCAGTCTGTCCCGAAAATCTCGACCCGGTACCGATGTTTCTGGAGATGCGGCGTCACGCCTTCGAAAGCGGCGCAGCCAACTATCCTGAGCACAGGGGACTACAGAACTACGAAGCAAAAGGCACATCGCAGCGATTCAGCTGGTACGCCCTTCCCGAGGGATGTGACACCATCTTCTTCCCCGGTTGCAGCCTGCCCGGCACCCGTCCGCAGCAGACCCTGAAGGCTTTCGAAGTGGTGCAGAAACAGGTGCCGAACGCCGGCATCGTCCTCGACTGCTGCACCAAGCCGTCCCACGATTTGGGAAAAGACGACTATTTTCACGCCATGTTCGGCGAAATGAAGGATTTTCTGCTGGCAAACGGCATCAAAAACGTCCTCGTCGCCTGCCCCAACTGCGACAAGGTGTTCACACAATACGGCAACGAATTCAACGTCAGCAGCATCTATCAGCTGCTGAACAACGCCGATCTGCCCGCAACCGCCGCCGTGTCGGGAGTCACCACCATTCACGACCCCTGCGTTTCACGCTTTTCTGAGCCGGTTCAGGATTCGGTCCGCGACCTTGTACAAAAAACGGGGCTCGATATCGTCGAAACCAAACACAGCCGCAGCACCACACTCTGTTGCGGAGAGGGAGGGGCAGTCGGTTGCCTGGCCCCCGATCTGGCTCAGTCCTGGACCCAGAAGCGAAACACTGAAGCTGCGGGCTTACGTACCGTGACCTACTGCGCCGGCTGTGCCCATTTTCTCGGAGCCCACGGACCGACCAACCATATCCTCGACCTGGTCTTTACCCCCGAGGATGCAGTCAACAACCGCGCCAAGGTGTCCAAAGCACCCATGACCTATCTCAACCGCCTATCGGTCAAGAAAATCCTGAAAAAAACCGTCCCCGCAGCGGTAACCCGTGAACGAACCTTCACCGCCGATGCATCATCCTCCGGCGGACTGCTGAAAAAGATTGCCCTGCTGGCCCTGTTTGTCGCCGCCATCGTTGCGGTGCGCTCCACGGGCGCCACAGAATACCTCGAAGAAGAAAAACTCCGCGGGCTGATCGAAGGCTACGGCGTCCTCGCGCCGCTGATCTACATGGCACTCTACTGTATCGCCCCTACACTGTTTCTCCCAGGTCTTCCTCTGTCGATCGTCGGCGCGGTACTGTTCGGTCCGGTCTGGGGTGTGGTCTACACCCTCAGTTCTGCGTCAGTGGGGGCCTGCATCGCCTTTCTGGTGTCCCGTTATCTGGCGCGCGACTGGATCGAAGGCAAACTGAAGAGTCCGCGCTGGCGCCATCTCGACGATCAGGTCGAAAAGCATGGCTGGAAGATGGTCGCCTTCACCCGCCTGATTCCGCTTTTTCCGTTTAATCTGCTCAACTACGCCTTCGGTCTGACACGGGTCCGCTTCAGTCACTACGCTCTGGCGACGCTGGTCTTCATGTTACCGGGAACCGTGGCCTTCATCACCTTTTCCAGTTCACTGCTCGATGTCCTGCGCGGCCGGATTTCCGCAACATTTTTGATCGGGCTGGGTCTGATGGTGCTGGTCTCGCTGTTCCCGCTGATCTACCGGCGCTACCGCAACCGGCGCAATCAACAGCCGCAGCCCGCGCAACCGAGCACCCCCAAAGCTTACAGCGTGAAACGCTCAGTGCAGATAAAAACCCTGACCTTTGTGCTGTGCGCGGCCATTGTCGGGCTGGGGCTGTGGCTGAGCAATCACTATTTCTGGGCCATCAATGCCCACGTCTACACCGCAGAGTTTCATCTGCTGTTTCTGCTGAAGAACCTCAAGGCGGCAAATCTGGAGATGATGGTCGAGTACTTCACCCCGATGGGAATCAGCCTCAGCGCCTTTCTGCTGGTGCTTTCAGCCCATTTTATTCAGGGTTTCTATCTCCCATTGACCGAACCGATTCTGGTCAGTGCACAGGTCAACGCACTGGGACTGCCGCTCGGGCTGTTATTCAGCTACCTCAGCCTGCTGCTCACCGGGCTGGTGGCCTTCGGCTTGGCGCGCTTTCTGCTCGGCGACCTGCGGCCTGTGCTGCGTGGCAAACTGCATCCACCCGGAAAAGGGAAATCCCGACTACTCACCATCGGTCTGCCGCTGCTTGCCGCGGTCCCCTGGTTGCCACTTCCCCTGATGTCGGTCATCGCCGGGGCGCTACGCGTTCCGCTCCGGACCACGGCGCTGCAGATGAGCTGCGGGCTGCTGCTCCGGGTGATTTTTCTGACTCTGCTCCCCACTTTTTTTATCTAACCATCATTGTGCAAGGAGACACACCATGAGCGAAAACACAAAGCAGGGCTGCTCCTGCTGCGGCCAGGATTCCTATTCGGTGCTGGTCGGCGATCAGGCGCAGGACAAAGCGGTCGAAGAGCGCGGCCTGAACCGTGGCCAGTTCCTCAAAATCCTTGGTCTGGGTGCTCTCGGGCTGAGCACGATCCCCGGCAGCCGGGCCTTTGCCGCCGCCGAACAGCAACAGACCGCGCAGATCATCAAGGGGGGCGACGACCGGATGATCGTCGATCAGGCCAACAAGGAGCTGCGGATTTCGGCAAGCGTCACCAAAAACGGCTCGGCCCCTTCTATTCTGGACTGGGGGCGGCGTTTTCAGGGATTCTTTGGCGCCAAAGGGGGGAAGATGGAGTCCTACTTTATCTTCACCACCCAGATCGACCGGCGCGATATCGATACCTCCCTGCAGAGCATCGGCGTCACCTCTCGACGGCAGATCCCGATGTCCGAAGTCAAACAGCGCACCGGCCTGAAGCCGACCACCAGTCACAGCGATTATCTCGACGGAGACCCGGTCATCTGCACCATCCGTTTTATCAAAGACGGACAGATTGTCGAGGCCGCCATCGAAGACTTCATCGAAGAAAAGATTTCTGTGCAGGGGACCGATGTCATCAAACCCTACACCCCGCACTTTGTCTACCACGGCACCGCTGAGGCGATTAACTTCCCCTCCGGCTGCATCCTCTGTCCGTCCGACTGCAACGGCGGCATTATCACCGACAACGTCCTGCCGCTCAAAACCACGGTTAACTACTACCGGGTCAACTGGAAACGGATGCCCGCCGTCGGCACCAAGGTCGAAATCGTTCTGCGCTCGATCTACGGACCCAACCGGCTCTCATCGACCCAGGCGTAAGCGCACAGCATCACACTCACGCCTGTCCAGATAAAAAGGCCGCACCTTCAGATATGAGGGTGCGGCCTTTTTTTACGGATCGATGATCACCGGCAAATCGGCCGGGACCTGTTTAGACGTCAGGGAATCACGGGCTCATCCGAAGCGACTTCAACCCGGTTGCGCCCCTGCGTTTTTGCCAGGTAGAGGGCTCTGTCGGCGCGCGCCAGAAAGCTGTCACCCGACTCTTTCAGATCATAGAGAGCCACTCCGTGGCTGACGGTCACGGCGTCAGCAGACAGGGCATCCTCGATACCGCTGCGGATCTTTTCCGCCATCTGCGCCGCCGATTCACGAGAACAATCCTTGAGCAACACGAGAAATTCATCCCCACCCCAGCGGGTCAGTGTATCCGACTTGCGGATCATCGACTGCACCAGTGTCGCAACATCTTTCAACACCCGATCACCGGTCAGGTGACCGCGGCTGTCATTGATTTCTTTAAAATGATCGATATCGAACAGCAGCATCGACAGACGTCCGCTGTTGCGCTGTGTTTCCTGGATCAACTTTTTAAACAGCACATCGAACGCCAGTCGATTATACGCACCGGTCAGCTTGTCTACCGTCGCGACCTTCTCCAATCGGCTCTGATAACCGGAAATCGCCGCATGGAGGATCACCATAATTACCGCAACCACCACCACGCAGATCAGCAGGTTGATCAGCAGCGCGTTATAGATATTCGCCACCACCCGGTCCTCCGGCTGCTCCACCAGCAGGTACCACTGAAACTCGGGAATAAAGCGGGTATTGAGATGGATGACCTTGCCGTTCCGCTGGAATTGCGCGGTAACAGATTCACTGCTCAGAATCTGTTCTGCGAGGGGTGCCAACTCTTTTGCTGCATGGAGATTCGTCTCTATCGCGTCAAACCTGGATCCGTACAGCGCCAGCTCACCCTGCGGATCGACAAAATAAATGGTCCGGTCGAAGCGCTGCTGGTAGTCTTCGATAATATTTTTGACCGCACTGACCGTCAGCCCGACGCCGGTCGCACCGATAAAATTTCCGGCGTAATCGAACACCTTGTAATTGATGAAGATCGTCATCGTATCGCTGTTGGCCAGATCAGGGTCAACATTGATCTCGTAATCGTCATCCATATCCCGCACCCTGTAGTACCACAGGTCCCGCGGCTCGTCCTTACGGACCGTTTTGAGGATGCCGTCGGCGTGATAGTAGGTGGAGGTTCTGTCCGACACGAAAAAACTGGTAAAGGTGCCGTACTTGGTCTTGATTTCTTTGAGATAGCGGGTGATCTGGGTAACGTCTTCTTCCCCAAACAGGACCCAGTCGCGCAGGAAGGTGTCGTTGGCCATCAACGAGCTGATAAATATCGGCTGGAGGAGATCCTGCTGGATTTCGGAATAGATGTTGTCACTGGTCAGCGGCAGCTCACCGGTGTTGATCTGCGCCCTCAGGGAGGTTCTGGATACGTAGTAGCTGGCCAG
>PKUC01000063.1 GCA_002868865.1 Desulfuromonas sp.
CCGTAGACCCAGGCTTCCATGCAGAGCTGAACGACGGTAACGAAGGTGGCGATGATGATGATAAACGCCGGAATCCGCACCTTGGACGGGATCAGTTTGCGCAGGATGGCGACAACAATATTGGAGCAGACCAGCACAAAGGTCGAGGCAATGCCCATCCCCAGCCCGTTTTCAGCGCTGGTGGTGACCGCCAGTAGAGGACACATGCCGAGTAACAGTTTGAAGACCGCGTTCTCTTTCCAGATGCCTTTGGTAAATTCCCTGGCAAGGCTCATGACGGACCTCCTTCGGCCAGAATCTTCGCTTTATTCTCGCGGAAAAACTCCAGCCCCTTCTTGACCGCACCGACCACGGCCCGTGGCGAGATAGTGGCCCCGCTGAACTGGTCAAACTCGCCGCCGTCTTTTTTGACCCGCCAGTCGGCGTTTTCGAGGCTCTTGTCCTTAAACAGATCCTTGAAGGAGGCGAAGGTGATCTTATCGCCCAGGCCGGGGGTTTCGGCATGGTTGAGGATCTCGATGGCGTTGACCGTTTCGTCGGGCCGGACGCCGATCATCACGCGGATGTTGCCACTGTAGCCATCGGGTGCGACGGCACTGAAAGCACTGCCGACCAGTTCACCGTCCTTACGGGCACGATAGAAAATCACCTCGATCGGCTTGCCCTTTTTGTCGACCCCGTTCTGCAGGGTGACGATGTCGGTGTCCGGGCTGTTATCGAATGAGGGGAGTACGGCGCTGAGCGCTTTGAGCATCTGCAAGCGGCGCTGTTCTTTGATCGGTTCGCGGGTGACACTCTCCACCAGTGAGAGGACCAGTCCCGCACCGGCGGCGATCAGCGTCAGAGTGATCAACAGGCGGCCCATGTCTTTCATCATGATGTGGCCTCCTGCTCTACGTGCCCGTAGATGGTCGGTCGGGTAAAGCGATCGATCAGCGGGGTGGCGGCGTTCATCAACAGGATGGCGAAGGAGACGCCCTCCGGGTAGCCGCCGAACAGACGGATCAGTACGGTGATCAGGCCGCAACCGAAACCGAAGATCAGCATCCCCTTGCCGGTCACCGGCGAGGTGACCATGTCGGTCGCCATAAAGAACACCCCGAGCATCAGGCCACCGGTCAACAGATGGAATAGCGGGCTGGGATATTTGGTCGGATCAACTAGCCAGAAGATGCCGCCGACGATAATTACGGTGGCAAGGAAGCTGACCGGCGTATGCCAGGTGATGATCTTTTTAAACAGCAGAAAGAGGCCACCGAGCAACAGGGCCAGCGCGGAGACTTCGCCGAGGGATCCGGCCATGTTGCCGGTCAGGTAGCCGCCGAAGCCGCTGGTGGCCACCTCGGGCAGTGCGCCGGTCAGCATCACCGCGGTTTTCATTTCACCCAGCGGGGTTGCGGCCGACACCGCATCGATGCCAGAGCCGAGGGGCGCCGGTGCTGTCCAGGTGGTCATCTGTACTGGAAAGGAGATCAGCAGCACCACCCGCGCCACCAGGGCTGGATTAAAAGGGTTGTAGCCGAGTCCGCCGTAAACCTGCTTGCCGATCAGGATGGCGATGGCCGCGCCGAACAGCGATAGCCACCAGGGCGAGGAAGGCGGCATGTTCAGCCCCAGCAGGATACCGGTCAGGGCCGCGCTGCCGTCGAACAGGGTCAGGTCGCGTCCCATCAGTTTGCAGCAGGCTACTTCGGCGGCCACACAACCGAGGGTGCAGATCAGCAGCACGCTTAAGGCCGGCAGGCCGAAAAAGTAGATGGAGACACCGCAGGCGGGCAGCAGCGCGTAGATCACTGCGCGCATCACCTTGTCGGTGGTTTCGCCACTGTGAATATGGGGCGAAGATGACAGATACAACTGGTTGTCCACGTCAGATCGTCCTTTTCTTGGCCATGATGCCGCCTTTGGCGTGGCGGATCGACTGAACCAGCGGCAAAGTCGCCGGGCAGGTATAGGTGCAGCAACCGCACTCGATACAGTCGAGGGCGTTATACTCTTCCGTCTCATCGATCATATCGAGGCGGGCATAGGCGGCGATGGTGGTCGGTTGCAAGTGAATCGGACAGACTCCGATACAGCGTCCACAGCGGATGCAGGGCCCGGCCTCCAGACGCTTCGGCAGATCCTCCCGGCGGAAGATCAGCAGTCCCGAGGTGCCGCGGATCGCGGGGATATCGAGAGACAGCTGGGTCTGGCCCATCATCGGTCCGCCCATGATGATCTTAGCCGGTTCGCCGTTGAGACCGCCGCACTGCTCAACCATGAAACCGAGGGGGGTACCGATCTTCACCAGCAGATTTTTCGGCGTCTTCACCCCGGGACCCGTGACGGTCGCAACTCGCTCCACCAGAGGGTGTCCGAGGCGAATCGCGTCGCTGACTGCTGCGGCTGTGCCGACATTCTGCACCACCACACCGACTTCCATCGGCAGGGTGCCCGAAGGGACTTCGCGGTCGGTGATGGCGTCGATCAGCTGCTTTTCTGCGCCTTGAGGATATTTTACTTCCAGGGCCTGAACCGCGATATCGCGCGCCGCCCCTTCCTGGGTCAGTTTTTCGATAGCGTCCGGCTTGTTGGCTTCGATACCGATAATGGCCCGTTTGATTCCGAGCACCTTGCGCAGGATATCGATCCCGTCGAGGATCCGTTCGCTCTCTTCGAGCATGAGGCGATGGTCGGCTGTGAGGAACGGTTCACACTCGACGCCATTGATCAGCAGGGTGTCGATTTTTTTCTCTGCCGGGGGGGAGAGCTTGACGTGTGCCGGGAAGGTTGCACCGCCCATGCCGACGATACCCGCGGCGCGGATCCGATCCTTGAGCTCATCGACGCTGAGGGTTGAGGGATCGGCACCTTTCAACGAGTCGTCCCAGCGATCTTCGCCATCCGGCTTGATGACAACCGCCGGCAATGGTTTACCCATCGGATGCAGTCGTGGTTCAACGGCGACCACCTCACCGGAGGTCGAGGCGTGGATCGGGACCGAGACAAAACCTTTCGCCGCGCCGATCTCCTGCCCCTTTTTGACCTGATCACCGACGACGACACAGGGTGCGGCGGGTGCGCCGATGTGCTGTGACATGGGGATGATCAGCTCTTCGGGCAGAGGACAGGTTTCGATCGCCTGTCCGGCGGAGCCCTGTTTGCTGTCCGGCGGATGCAGCCCGCCGGGGAACGTTTTCAGATTCATAACGTGCAAGCCTCTCAATCGACCTGAATCGGTTTTACCGGGACGGTCGGCGGCGGAAAGCTGCTCCCCTCGGGGTAGCCGGTGGAAAAGTCCCTGATACATTTGGTGGGGCATTTTTCCAGAACGTCAGCCG
Source organism: Desulfuromonas sp. (assembly GCA_002868865.1). GTDB lineage: Bacteria > Desulfobacterota > Desulfuromonadia > Desulfuromonadales > Geopsychrobacteraceae > BM509. Next base: position 3,324 of record PKUC01000063.1, read on the forward strand.
CTTTGTCGTGATGTTCATAGATAACTTCGGCCAGAAACTTTTCGATCTTATAGGCTTCCGGCGCGTTCTTTTTGCAGAGGGTACAGCCAATGCAACCGACCTGACAGTATTTACGGACCAGCGGTCCCTTGTCATGACTGTTGCACAGCACGTGAGTGGTCGCCTCGAGGGGGGTCATCCGGATCACCTGACGCGGGCAGACCGCAACGCATTTTTCACAGCCGGTACATTTTTCGCGGCTGATGATGGCCAGCCCGTCCGGGGTGATCTCGATGGCTCCGAAGGGGCAGACCCGTTCGCAGGTGCCAAGGCCGAGACAGCCGCCGGGGCAGGTTTTGGGGCCGTCGGCGATCTTCTGCGCGGCGTTGCAGTCTTCAAGTCCGAGATAACGGAACTTTTCACTGGCTTTTCTGTTGTCGCCCTGGCATATGACCACCGCGACCCGTGGTTCTGAGGCGATGGCTTCCAGTCCCATAATGTGGGCAATCTTCTCGACGGTGTCACTGCCGCCGGGAGGGCACATGTTGGGGGCATACTTCCCCTCGACGACGCCCTTGGCGTAGCCGGAGCATCCGGGCAGTCCGCAGGCTCCGCAGTTGGCGCCCGGCAGGACTTCGAGGATCGCCGCTTCGCGTGGGTCGACTTCGACGGCAAATTTTTTCGCGGCAACACCCAGTGCCGCTGCCGCGACCAGGCCGATGCCACCGAGGCTCAAAACAGCTGCTAACATACAGTCTCTTCTCCACAAGACGACCAGAGCCGTCGATTTATCCTTTGACCAGGCCGGCGAAACCCATAAAGGCCAGCGACAGCAGTCCGGCGGTGATCAGCGCCAGTGCCGTGCCCTGAAAACTTTTCGGAACAGGGCAGAGATCGGTTCGCTCGCGCAACCCGGCGAACAGGACCATCGCCAGGGTAAAGCCGAGGCCGGCACCGAGGGCAAATACTACCGACTCGATAAAGTTGTAGCTCTTCTGGATATTGAGCACCGCCACACCGAGGACTGCGCAGTTGGTGGTGATCAGCGGCAAAAAGATGCCGAGGGACTGGTAGAGGACCGGACTGGTCTTCTGGATCACCATCTCCACCAATTGAACCAGTGAGGCAATAACAAGGATAAAGGCGATGGTCTGCAGATATTCAATACCAAAAGGGATGAGGATGAAGTACTGAATAAACCAGGTGACCACCGAGGCCACGGTCATGACAAAGATGACCGCCATGCCCATGCCGAGAGCTGTCTCCACCTTTTTCGATACGCCCAGAAACGGGCAGATACCGAGAAAGCGGGCCAGCACGAAGTTGTTGACGAAGACCGCACTGATCAGGATCAGAAACAGCTCAAACATAGAAACTCCCAAAGCTTGAAAATGGTAAGACCAATCTTTTTAGGCTAGGCGGTAAAAATTGTCAAATGTTTTTGTTTTTCGGTCTTTTTGTTTTACCGGAGGCGACTGATCGGAGGGAATATAACAGATCCGGGCCGGGCCGGAAAGGGCCCGACCCGGAGAGGTGTTTCTCCTGGTCGATTTTTGAGTGGATGTTACGGTCACGTGCTGCTCAACTTTTCGGTCAACAGCGGTACCAGTTGCTTCAGGTCGGCGACTGCCAGAACGTCGGCGATCTCACCGATCGGTGCATCACGGTCGGTGTTGATGGCGATGATGAATTCCGATTTTTTCATTCCGGCCAGATGCTGAATGGCTCCGGAGATGCCGCAGGCGACATAAAGTTTGGGTGCGACGGTCTGCCCTGTCGTGCCGACCTGACGATGGGGCTCGGCCCATTCCGCATCGACCACCGGCCGGCTCGCTCCCAGTTCCCCTCCCAACGCTTTGGCCAGCGCTTCGATCATCGTCAGATTTTCCGCCGTGCCGATACCGCGACCGGCGCTGACGATGACCTCGGCCTTGCTCAGGTCGACGCCGGCGGCGGTCGACTGATACCCGCTTAAGGTCTGCTGGCCGGAGGTGTCGGTCTCAACCTTTTCCAGCGTGGGCTGTCCCGCCGGTTCACTGGTCGGGGGGAAGGCTCCCGCCTGAAGGGTGACGACGGTCTGCGCGGTGAGGCATTTGATGGTGCGGCGCAGCTTGGCGTTACAGACGCTCACGACCAGGTCCTGATTTTCGATGGCGACCACCTCAGAAATTTGCCCGGCACCGATGGTAAAAGCAACCCGCGGTGCCAGATCCCACCCGTAGGAGGAGTGGGAAAAAACGATCAGATCGGGCTGTTCTCGGTTGATGACATCGACCAGGAGCTGCCTGTGGGCGTCGGGATTGTATTCGCCATGTTTTTGGGCGTCGGCCAGATAGATCGTGCCGGGATATGCGGGCAGTGTGCTTTCATCACCGACCAGAAAGAGGCTGCTGTCGGCAGCGATCTGCCGGGAAAATTCGATCAGTTCATAGCAGGAATCGAGCAGCTTTTCCTGTCTGTATTCTGCAACCAGTAAGGTTTTCATAGGGCCTCCTTACGACAGCACGGTGGTTTTTTCTTTGATGGTGCGAATCAACTGTTCAGCCAGATCGGCGGCGTCCCCCTCAAGGATCAGGCCGCCCGTTTTTTTGTCGGGCAGAAACAGTCGGATCGTCTCCTGGCGAGATGCTGTCTGTGTCAGTTGCTCGGCACCCAGAGCGAGCAGGTCCTTTTTCTTGGCTTTCATGATGTTGGGCAATGTCGGATAGCGTGGCGTGTTGAGTCCCAGCTGACAGGTGACCAGTGCGGGGAGTTGTGTCTTGATTGTCGCCCTGGTTCCCCCTTCGAGTTCGCGCTGGACGGTCAGCTGGTCGCCATCAAGCGAGAAATCGACGACCGTGGATATGCCGTTGACTCCGAGCATCTCAGCGAGCAGAAGACCGACCTGGCCGCTGCCCCGATCCTGTGATTGCAGGCCGGTGAAGATCAGGTCGAATCCCTTGTCACTGGCGTAGGCGGTGATCAGGGAGGCGATTTCGAAGGGGTCTCTGTTGTGCACCCGTTCCTCCTCAATATGCACGGCACGGTCGCATCCCATCGCCAGCGCTTTTTTGATCGTCTCTTTGACCCGTTGGGGGCCGATAGAGAGAACGGTGATGTCGGCATCCTCCAGCTGTTCTTTGATGAGGACCGCCTGCTCGACGGCATATTCGTCGTACTCGTTCATTCTCCAGGCCAGATCGCCGCTGTCGTACCAGGTGCCGGACGGGTCCACGCTGAACCGTGATTCCATATCCGGAACCTGCTTGATACAGACCAGTATTTTCATAAAAACCTCCTCGGCGGACAAAAACGTGTCTCTTTAATTATAGCGTTCATTTGGGTCCTGGGGTGCTTTGGGGTGCGGATAGTTCGTTATGGTCTAATGGGGAATTGCACATATCGACAAAGTGTGACCGCAGAGGTGATATTTTGCGCCGCGCAGGGTATACTGACAGTTCAGGTTGTGTCTGCCCCTGTGACCGGCCGAAGGAGCGAGAAGATGAAGAACTACAGACGATATCTAACGGCGCTGCTGATGGTGGGTGCTCTCATCTGGTGGGCCGGCAGCAGCTTTGCCAAGGAAGACATTATGGACAAGAGCAATCAATCCGCACAGATCAAAGTGTATTCGGTGGATGAGGACCGTTTTATTACGGTGGACAGGGTTTTTAAAACCGAGGAGCAGTGGAAGGAGCAGCTTTCGGGTGAGCCCTATGAGGATCTGGCCTATAAGATTCTCCGCAGGCAGGGTACCGAGCCGGCGTTCAGCGGCCGCTACGCCAAACATACCGAGTATGGAGTTTATCGCTGTGCTGCCTGCGGACAGGACCTGTTCCATTCGGATCATAAGTACGATTCCGGTACGGGATGGCCCAGCTATTATCAACCGATCGCCCGTGAAAATGTCGATTTTCATGAGGATCGCAGCTTCTTTATGGTCCGCACCGAAGTGGTCTGCAGTCGCTGCCAGTCCCATATCGGCCATGTGTTCAACGATGGGCCCGCTCCAGACGGTGAGCGCTACTGCATGAATTCCGCGGCGCTGCTTTTTGAACCGCTGAGCAGAAACAGGTGAGCGCCATGACGATAACCGCGCGACTGCATCTGCTCCTGTTGCTAGCGGTCCTGTTGCTGATTTTTACCGACGTAACTGTCGCCGCGCCATTGGATAAAACCGCAATGAACACCGACGAGATTGAACGGGCGATCGTTGCCGGGGGCTGTTTCTGGTGTATGGAACCGCCCTTTGAAAAACTTGTCGGCGTTCTCGAGGTGATATCCGGATACACCGGCGGGCAGGAAAGGAACCCGACCTACAGGCAGGTGTCCGCCGGGATCACCGGACATACCGAGGCCGTTGAAATCCGCTTTGACCCACAGCGGATCAGCTACAAAGAGATCCTGTCTGTTTTCTGGCGGGTGATGGACCCCACCGATGCCGATGGGCAGTTTGTCGATCGCGGCAAACAGTACCGCCCCGGTATCTACCCGCTCAACGATCAACAAATGACCCAGGCGCTGGAGTCGAAACGTGAGCTCGAAGCGCTTGATCGTTTCAGTAAGCCGATCGTCGTTGAGATTGTTCCGGTGACGGAGTTCTACCCGGCCGAGGAGTATCATCAGGATTACTACAAAAAGAATCCGATCCGCTATAAGTACTATCGTTACGGCTCTGGTCGTGATCGGTATTTGGATGATGTCTGGGGGGAAGGACGAGAGCACTGAACTGATGATCCGAATGTTCACACGTAAAGCGGTCACGTCAGGGGCCGGGTCCTGACGGTTACGGGGTCTGGCTTTAACGAAAAAACACCTTCTCGCTTGAATCCTCTCATTTCTGCCGTTATCTTGAACTTTCCCCTGTTTCCACTGGAGTTCACGTATGAAAAAACGGCGCGATGACTACATTCAAAGACGGTACGATAAAGAACGTCAGCGCAACGTGCTGGCCACGCCCGGGACGCACCCGTTTCGTTTGGTGCTCGATTCTCTCAAGCCGTTTTATAACCCGCCCAAGATTTTTCGCACTGCCGAGGCTTTTGGAGCTAACGGGGTCCATCTGGTTGATATCGGCACGTTCGATCCGGCCCCGGCGAAGGGGTCGTTCCGCAAGGTGCCGGCCTATTTTCATGACAATTTTGATTCGTGTTATCGGCAGCTCGCCGATGAGGGGTACACTCTTTTCCGATTGGCTCCTGACGCGCCAGAGACACTTTGTGAATGTGTGTTGCCTGAAAAAGCGGCCTTTATCCTCGGTCATGAGGAGTTCGGCTGCAGTTTCGATCCTGTCGATTATGCCGATATCCATTCCCTAAGTATTCCTCAGTATGGCACTGTGCAGAGCCTGAATGTAGCTATCGCTGCGTCCATTGTTATGTATGAATACGTTCGTCAGCACTCTCAAGATTAGCTGAATCTCAAACCTGAATTGACATCCCTTATTTGTTCGATACCGTTCTAAAGTGCAGGTCTTCGTGTGATGGTGCGTTTTGCACTGAAGTGATGTTGCTTTAACCCCGAGAGAAACAGGAGAAACGTGATGAGGGATGTATTCGGACGGTGGTGTTGCGGCGTGTGTTTGGTTTTATTTCTGGCGACGCCCGGTTTGGCTGCGGACTATGTCGGTTCAGAAACTTGTTTTACCTGTCACGCGGATCAGTTCAACGAGTGGCAGGCCAGCGGTCATCCCTGGAAGCTGCGCAAAGTTGAAAAGGCGCGCTATTCCGGTCTTCCTCTTCCTCCCGGATACAGTTGGGACGACATCTCCTATGTGATCGGCGGCGCCAATAAGAAGGCCCGGTTCATCAATAAGAAGGGTTACATTATCACCACGGCCAAAGATGGCTCCGAAGCGAAAACGCAATATAACTTGCAGGACGGGTCCTGGTCCTTTTATCACAAGGGCGAAAAGAAACCGTATAAATGTGGACCTTGTCATATGACCGCTTATGAGAAAGAGGGCAATCAGGGCGGCATGCCGGGAATGATCGGGACCTGGGTGGAAGATGGTATCGGCTGTGAAGAGTGTCACGGTCCTGGATCGGATCACGTCAAAAAGCCGAGTAAGAAGACCGTCAAAGTTGATCGCTCGGTCGAGGCCTGTGGCAAGTGCCACCAGCGCGGCGGAATGGGTGATCAGCCTCCGGCCAAGGGTGGCTTTATCCGTCACCACGAGCAGATCAATGAGCTTAGAGCGGGAGTCCATGGCGCCATCAGTTGTCTGGCGTGCCACAATCCTCACCAGCGTGCGATTCTGGCCAAGGATACCTGCAAGGATTGTCATGAAGGTCTGTATAAAAAACTGACCGGCAATATCCATGGCGCGTCCGGGCTGAGTTGCAAGGACTGTCATATGCCGAAGGCGACCAAGTCGGCGATCAAGGTTTCCGCTACTGAAGGTGACGTCCGGACACACCTGTTCAAGATCAACACCGATCCTGCAGCGAGCATGTTTGCCACCAAGGAATCGAAAGGGAAGAAGAGCACCTACGCCAAAGGCTTTGTGACCCTCGACTTTGCTTGCCTGAATTGCCACAAGAGCAGAGATTTACAGTGGGCGGCCAAGTACGCCAAGGATTTCCATCAGTAATCAGGTCTGATTTGTTTTTTTTAAAAGGGCTCCTGCGGGGGCCCTTTTTTGTTGGGAGGGGAAGCTAGAGAGCGGCGTTAATCTCGTCGACTTTTTCAGCGATATGTCGGCCGATGGGGAAGGCCGAGGTGGCTGCCGGTGAGGGCGCGTTGCAGACAGAGAGGGTGCGACGGGTGTTGACGAATAGAAAGTCGTGCGCCAGTTCGCCGCTGCTGGTGACTGCCTGGGCGCGCACGCCGGAAGGGTAAGGGCGCAGATCGTCAACCGTGAGGCTGGGACAGTATTTGCGCACAAGCTCGAGGTAGCCGCGTCGGTACAGACCGTTTTTGAGTTCCTTCAGGCTGACCCGCCAATTCTTTTTCAGCACTTTCAGCAGTCCGGGATAGCTTAAAATCTCCCAACAGTCGCGTGGACTGATATCGGTTTTTTTGTAGCCCTCTCGCTTGAAAGCCAGTACCGCGTTGGGACCGACGGTGACGCTGCCGTCGATCATCCGTGTCAGATGAACACCGAGAAACGGCAGGGCTGGGTCGGGGATCGGGTAGATGAGGTGGTTGACGATGCCGTTGTGCTGTTGGGGCAATTGGTAGTAGTCGCCTCTGAAAGGAATGATGCGGAATTCGGGGTCGATGCCGAGCATGCGCACCACCCGGTCAGCCATTAGACCGGCGCAGCCGATTAACAGCTTGCCCTTGATCTTTTCCTGCCGGGTTCTGACGATCACCTGCTCTGCGGTTTCGGCGAGTCCGGATACGGGACAGTTGTAGCGGATCTCGCCACCGTCTGCGATGATCAGCTCCGCCATCTTTTCGCAGATTTTTGTAAAGTCGACGATGCCGGTGGAGGGGACGAAGACTGCCCCGACCCCGGCAATATTGGGCTCCCGATCATGAAGCTGTTCGGCGTCTAGGATGTCGATTTCGATCTCATTTTGCCGGCAGCGTTCGATCAGATCCTGCATGCGCTGCAGTTCAAGCTCGTCAGTGGCCACCAGTAGTTTGCCGCACTGTTCAAAGGGGATGCCCTGTTCGCTACAGAACGCTTTGGTGGCGCGGTTTCCTTCGCGGCAGAATTGTGCCTTGAGGCTGCCGGGCTGGTAGTACACGCCGGCATGGATGACGCCGGAGTTGTGGCCGGTCTGATGTCGGGCCGGGCCGGATTCTTTCTCCAGGACCAGCAGGGAACAGCCCGGATGCTTCTGTTGGAGCTGACGGGCGGTGCTGAGGCCGATGATTCCGGCGCCGATGATGATGTAATCGTACATCAGCGTTGTTTCAGGCAAGGGATGCAGAACTGTCGGCCGTTTTCCTTCTGCAGCCGAGACGCCATCACCTGCTCTTTGCACTGCTCGCAGGGGTGCGAAGCGAGGATCTCCGCCGGTTCAGGGAGGGGGACAGAAACCGGGGTCACGGTGAGGATCTTATCGTCCGCCGTCGTTAGAATTTTCTCGATGCGGGCAGGCCGGTCGTTGCGGAGTTCCGCCGGGAGACCGTCGCCGTGGTAGAGGACGCGCACTCCGGAGCCGCTGGTGCGGGAGAAGAGAGTGTAGACCTGTTTGCCATAGTCGTGAAAAATCAGGTTGCCCTTGCCGAAGGTGCAGCCGGTCAGGCACTGCAGCGCGTCGACACCGCAGGCGTCATTTTCGACGATGGCGACCAGCTCTTCGTCTGCAGCCCGTTGTGAGTGCAATGCCTCGAGAGCGGCCAGCGACATCCGATAGCCGATCGCCAGCCCGGGGCAGCTATGGCCGTGAAATGCGACAATGCTTTCATAGTTCATGCGGGATATCCTGTGCGATCAGCTCGATGTCAGGCAGGTTGCTCCAGACATCGGCGTGGTTGTCGTAGCGGGTCAGGGTTTCAACGATTATCGGTAGCGGCTCCGGCCAAATTTCCACAAGATCGGCTTCTTCGGCAACGCTCAGCGAAAAGGCCAACTGCTCAACCGGCGGAGTAAACTCGGCCTGTACGCCCGGTTTGTTGCCGCGCGGATCGATGCGGTACCAGCCGTAATCGGGGAGCTTTACCGCAGCCAATCCGTGCAGACAGAACGGTGGGCCGTTGTCGTCACGGCTGAGGCGTTGATAGCAGAGACCTGCAGGGATGGAGTTGGCTCGCAGCAGCGCTACCAGTAAATGACTCTTGGCAAAACAGTAGCCGGTTCCTTCCCGCAGCACATCGGACGCGCGGCAGGTGATGATATCGCCCATACTGTCGCGGTAGTCACCGGTGTGCAGAATCGTGTCGCGTACCCAGACAAAACAGCTCTCAGCGATCCCGAGGGGGCTCGAAAGTCCTTCGGCCAGACGTGCCGCCAGTTCAACAACCTCGGGGTGTTGACAGTCGATGTAGTCACTTGCGTTCAGATATGCGTGCATGGTCGCCCCTTTATTTCGCGGATGTCTCGCCATTCTAACTCAACAGGCGTTTGAGATACGAGTCTCTTTTCGGCAGGCATGTCGGTCACCTGCTTAGTTACATGCGGACCTGGAAGAGGATAAACAGGTTTATTGTCAGGGTTTCCAGGCAGAGAAAGATGGCCACCTTCAGAGGCTTCAGGTGAGGCGTTTTGTCCCCGCTTTTTTGTCGCTTGCGAATCTGGAGGATTTCGGCGACGAACAGGCCCAGGGTCAGTATCGGGGTGATCCCAAACAGCAGTATGAGAACGGCAAAGCCGCCGTGGGTGTGGTTCCAGCCACCGAGAAGGTCAAAGTGGCCACCCAGCAGCATCAACAGCAGAATCTGTGGAAGGACAAATGCCAGCAGACGAAAACAGGTCATGGGTAGCAGGCTCCGGTTGGTGTGATTACAGGGTGTGGCCGTGCAGCAGTTCGCAGGCGCGCTGCACGTCGGGTCGGCTGCCGAGCAACATCAGGGTGTCGCCCGCTTCGATCCGCATCGATCCCGCAGGGCTGTAGATGGTGCGGTCATGGCGGATAATGCCAACCACGGTGGTACCGGTCTGATTGCGCAGGTCAATTTCGGCAAGGCTCGCACCCAGATAGCTGGAGTCGGAGGGCATCGCCTGATATTCCAGCTGCCCACCCTCGAGCACAGATAGCCCTTGCGTCGGAGAGTCAGAGCGGACCATCGAGCTGTAGTGTTCGCGACGAAATTCGGAAAGGGCGTGTAGGATTCGTCCCTCATTTTGGTTGAAGCGCCGCATCAGGTTGGCTCCCAGCTGGAGACTGGCTTCAAATTCGTCAGGGATAATTTCATCGGCACCAAGATCTCGCAGTTTTTCCAGTTCGGCAACGTAGCGGGTGCGGGCCAGGATGTAGATTTCAGGGTTGCTCTGCCGGGCGATGCCGATCGTTCGCGCCAGTGCCGCAGGGTCGTTGATGGCCAGTACCAGCGCGCGGGCACGTTCCAGCCCCAGTTCGTGCAGCACATCCGCAGATGCCGCGTCTCCGTAAACGATGAAGTCACCGGCGCGGCGGCCTTCCTTGACGTTGTCGGCGTTCAGCTCGATGTACAGGTGGGGGACATCGAAGCGGCGCAGGATCTTGCCCACATTTCTTCCTGACAGCCCGTAACCGGCGATCAATACGTGTCCGGAAAGGTTGGCGGTGCGCTCCTGCATCTCCGGATGAATCGTCTCGGCCGATTTGCCCAACAGGGTGCTGAGGCCAGCGGCCCAGCGTTCCGCCTGCCCAGCGATGACAGGGGTTGCGATCATGGTCAGAGCGATAACCGCCAGGGTGATCTGGTAGATGTTGTCGGGCATCAGGTTAAGACTGGTGGCCGCTTTCAGGAATACAAAAGAAAACTCCCCGGCCTGAAACAGCAAAAAGCCGCTTAAAAGAGCGATGCGTAGCGGGTAACGGCACAGCATAGTCGAGATCGCTGCGGCTATCCCTTTGATCAGGGCGACACCCAGCGTGGCCGCCAGAATAATCTGCCACTGTCCGGCCACCAGCTGCAGGTTGACCAGCATACCGATCGAAACAAAGAACACCGCCAGAAAGGTGTCGCGGAACGGCAGGATGTCCGACAGTGCCTGATGAGCGTAAGGCGACTCGGCCAAGGCCAGTCCGGCCAGGAAAGCCCCCAACTCAAGGGATAGCCCGACTTCACCGGTCAGCCAGGCGGTGACCAGAATCAGGGTTAAGATCGTGATCCGGAACAGCTCCTGTGATTGCCCTTTAAGGACCGCCAGCAAAAGAGGCTGCAGCAGGCGCCGGGAGAAGACCAGCAGTCCGCCCAGTAACAGCGCCACCTTGGCAATCTTCCACAGTGAAAACGACAGCTCCTGGCCGGCCAGCAGTGGTAGCGCAACCAGAAAAAATACCACCGCCAGATCCTGCGCCAGCAGGATGCCGAGGGACATGCGGCCGTGCGCGGTGTCGATTTCGCCCCGTTCACTGAGCATCTTCAGGACGATGGCGGTGGATGACAGCGCCAGCGCCAACGCCAGCGGGATCGCGGCGCGGATGTCGAGGCCGAGCAGGCTGCCGAGGCCGATAAAGGCCGAGGCGCTGATCAGCATCTGCGCCAGCCCGCCGCTGATGATCAGGCGTTTGAGGCGCAGCAGGCGGGAAATGGAAAATTCCAGGCCGATGGTAAACAGCAGCAGGATGACACCGATCTCGGCCACCGCTTCGACCTGATGGACGTTACGGATCAGGTGCAGGCCGTAGGGTCCGGCGATCATGCCGGACACCAGATAACCGATAATCGGAGATAGATGCAGCCGGGTAAACAGCAGGGCGCTGCTCAGAGCGAGGGCCAGAAGAATCAACAGGTCAATCAGGAACTGATGATCAGGCATGGAGGCAATCTTTCGGTGTCGGCAGTTTTTAGTGTGGAGATGTTACGAAGATGTTGTCGTTATCTTTTTAGCATGATGCTGTGACCTCTGGCAAATGAGGTTATCGGTGTGGTATCGGTTTTCAGTGTTTGGCGTCGATATCGTGGCTCTTGGTGTCAATTGATCCTTTGCAGGACTGTGAACGGACGCGTGGCCCGGCAATCTGGATTGCCGGGCCACGTTCATTTAATAACAGACAGGAGGAGATCAATCAGAGCCGTACTTCCAATCGTCCTCTGATTCACCGTAGGGAAGTGCGGTAAAGTAGAGGATGTCTTCATCAACACCCTTGCGCAAAGATTCTTCGATAAACCGCTCTAGCCAGTAAGACTGTGCTGCTTCACCCATTGTTCTGCTCCTTTTCCTTTGAAAAATGTGTTCCGGCAGGTGAAACCCTGTCGCTTCGTTGTCTTTGAGAATAGGGCAGTACCGTGCGGGAAAAAAGCCCCTGTCGGCTGAGCGGTACGATTCTTGAGCTATGCGGTCGTATTCACGGATAAGTGGTTTTACTGGAGGTGGGGACATCAGGGTTAAGCTGATGCCCCCACCGGATGAGGTCAGTTGACTCTGTTCAGGGGGGCTCCGGCAAGATAGGCGCGGATGTTTTGTTGGGTGATGCTGTACTGTCTTTGCCGCGCTTCCAGGGTTGCCCAGGCGATATGCGGGGTAATAAAACTGTTGGGTGCTCCGAGTAACGGATTATTCGCCTGTGGCGGTTCGGTGGAGAGGACATCAGCTCCGAAGCCCTTCAGTTGACCGCTGTTCAGTGCGGCAGCGACGGCGGCTTCATCGATCAGCTGGCCGCGGCCGGTGTTGATCAGGATCGCCCCAGGTTTCAACGTTTGAAGCCGGCGGGCGTCGATCAGGTTTTCGGTGTTTGCGGTGAGCGGGCAGTGCAGTGAGATGACATCGCAGTTCTCCAGCAGGTGTTGCTGGTCGATCAGCGTAACGCCGTGCTGTTGTGCCCAGAGCCGATGCTTGTCCGGGTTGGCGGTACAGGCGCTGACGTCCATGTCGAAGGCGCGGCCCAGGGTGGCGACCCGGCGACCGATCTGGCCGCAGCCGACGACCCCCAGAGATTTGCCTGCCAGCTCGAGCAGCGGCCGATCGGTAAAACTGAAGTCGGCACAGTCGGTCCAGCGTCCTTCGCGAACCAGCCGGTTATGATGGCCAACCTGCTGAGTTATCTCCAGCAATAGCGCAAACACCATCTGTGCCACCGACGCGGTACTGTAGCCGGGGATGTTGGTGACGATCACGTCGCGCGCTGCGGCCGCTGTGGTATCGACCACGTTGAAGCCGGTGGCGAGCACACCGATATAGCGCAGATCGGGGAGGGCCGCGATGGTTTCGGCGCTGAGGACGGTTTTGTTGGTCAGCAGAATTTCAGCCCCTGCGGACCGTTCCAGAACCTGTTCAGCGGCGGTCCGGTCGTAAATATCACAGGGACCAAGCTGGCGCAGCTCGTCCCAGTCGAGGTCGCCGGGATTCATCGTGTAGCCATCAAGGACGACAATCTTCATGGATGCTCCTTTTGGGGAATAAGCAGACATTCCCCGTTGAAGGATGCTCCAACGGGGAATGGGATCTGTGTTTCTGTCAGCTTAGCAGACGGTGCCGATTTTGTCGTTAGTCCGCTTCGGGAACGGGCTGCTCGCTGAGGTCAGGGGTGTTGTGGAAACGCAACAGGAAGGCCGCAAGGCAGCCAATCGCGGTAATAATTCCGATCAGGCTGGAAATGTTGAGTGAGAGACCGAAACCGATCTTGGCGTAAGCCAGATAGGTGGTCGCGACGGCGGTCATAAAGGTCGCCGGAACCGTGCCGATCCAGTGATTGCGGCCACGTTGAATCATGTATGCTGCGCCGGCCCACAGGACGATGGTCGCCAGGGTCTGGTTGGCCCAACCGAAGTAACGCCAGATAATGCCGAACTCGGTCTGGGAAATGATGAAGCCGATTAAAAACAGCGGGACGGCCAGCAGCAGGCGCTTGGCGACCGCCTTCTGCTTGACGTTGATGGTGTCAGCGATAATCAGGCGGGCGCTGCGGAATGCGGTGTCACCGGATGAGATCGGCAGAATGATGACACCGATGATTGCCAGCAGACCGCCAACAGGGCCGAGCAGGGTGGTTGAAATCTCATTGACGACGGCGGCGGGACCACCGTTGCCGAGGGCGCCACTGAGTGCTTCTGAGCCATTGTAGAAGGCCATCCCCAGAGTCGCCCAGATCAGGGCGATGATCCCCTCACCGATCATCGAACCGTAGAACAGTTTGCGGCCGTCGCGCTCGTTGCCGACGCAGCGGGCCATCAGCGGCGATTGGGTGGCATGGAAACCACTGATTGCGCCACAGGCGATGGTGATGAACATCAGCGGCCACAGCGGCAGATCTTTCGGGTGCAGGTTGGAGAAGGTCATCTCCGGGAACAGCTCATAGCCCTGGAACATCAGTGCGCCGGTAAGTCCGACGGCCATGAAGATCAGGATCGCACCGAACAGCGGGTAGATTCGGCCGATAATCTTGTTGATCGGCAGGATGGTAGCGAGGAAGTAGTAGCAGAAGATGATTCCGACCCAGACCGGTACCGAAAGGCTGGAGAGCTTGGCGAGCAGACCGGCTGGCCCGACCACAAAGATAACTCCGACCAGCAGCAGAAGGATGATCGAAAAGACGCGCATGAACTGTTTAAAGGCGTTGCCGAGCTGAAAGCCGACCACATCGGGGATGCTTTTGCCGCCGTGGCGGATCGACAGCATACCTGAAAAGTAATCGTGGACGGCACCGCCGAAGATACAGCCGATGACGATCCACAGCAGGGCTGATGGACCGTACAGCGCACCGAGAATCGGCCCGAATATAGGCCCGAGCCCGGCGATGTTAAGAAGCTGAATCAGAAAGATTTTACGCGGCGACATCTCGACATAATCGACCCCATCAGCCAGTTTGCGCGCCGGTGTCAACCGGTCTGCCTCGGGGCCGAAGGCGTTGTCGACGAATTTGCCGTAGAGAAAATAACCGAGAACCAGAGCGGCGACACAGGAAAAGAAATATAGCATGAGAAACCTCCATCCGTTTGAGTTTTGGACAGAGTACCCATGGCAGGAACGGTTCGGGAAGGGGGGGAACCGTTAACCGGCCGTATCCTCTTGTAAGCGGTTCGTGGTGATTGTTGAGCGGTTTGCTAGAGTTCAAATGTCTCCTTCAGCAGTTTCATGTAGCGGCGACTGACCGGAAGTTGGCGGCCGGAGCCGGTGTGGATCTCCGCAAGGCCGCCTTCGAGCAGTAGAATTTCATCGATCTTTTCCGGGTTGACCAGATACTGTTTATGGCAGCGTACCAGGTTTGTGCGCTGCTCGAGGGTCTTTAGGGTCAGCTCGGTAAAGAACTCGCCATCGTCGGTAATCAGGTGGATGCCGCTTACATCAGAGCGGACAAATTCGACGCTGCCGGGATTGATGAGTTTGACGCGGCTGGCACCGATGCAAGGGATACGCTTCAGTTCTGCGGTGCGATAGTGGGCGGGGAGGGTGCTGGCACCGACCTGCTGGAGTTTTTCTACGGTTTTGTTCAACCGCTCCGGATCGACCGGCTTGAGCAGATAATCGACCGCCTGCTCCTCAAACGCTTTGAGGGCGAACTCGTCGTAGGCGGTGACAAACACCACCTGCGGCATCTGCTCCTTCTCGAGCATGCTGAGCAGCTCAAAACCACTGAGTACCGGCATGTCGATGTCGAGGAAGATCACCTGTGGCTGATCCCGGTTGATGACGCGGATCGCCTCCAGGGCGTTGCTGCAGCTGCCGACGATTTCGAAGGCGTCGGTCGCTTCGAGCAGAACCTGCAGCTCCTCACGGGCGTGCTGCTCGTCGTCAACGATCAGGGCTCGTATCATCACGATGGCCTTTCTGTCAGCGGTACGCGGACCACAACCCGGGTGGCCTGCTCCGGAATGCAGGTCACCTCCACACCGAAATCGGCACCGAACAGGTTCCGGATCCGCTTGTCGACAATGTTCATCCCCAGCCCCTCTCCCGCCAGCTTGTCGCAGTAGGTCCCGGCATTGTCCTCGATGCTGATCTCGGCCCTGTTGCCGATCCGTTGAGCGCTGATGGTCACCTGCCCGCCTTCGAGCAGTTGTGAGATGCCGTGCTTGATGGCATTTTCGATAATGGGCTGCAGGGTAAAGGTCGGCAGCTTCAGCGACAGCAGATCAGAATCGATTCTGGTGACCACCTGCAGGCGGTCTTCAAACCGCGCTTTTTCGATCTTCAGGTAGGACTGGACGTGATCCAGTTCATCTTCGAGGCTGGCCAGGTCCCCAGAGCGCTTGAGGTTTTTACGGAAGAAGTTGGACAGGTGCAGCAGCAGGTCGCGGGCCCGGTCCGAATCCTTGCGGACCACGGCGATAATGGTGTTGAGAGCGTTGAAGAGAAAATGTGGATTAACCTGCGCCTGAACCAGCTTCAGCTCCGACTGGGTCAGCAGGTTCTTCTGCTCGGCGTAGCGTGAGCGCAGCAACTGATCGGACAGCAGGTTGGCCAGGCCTTCCCCGAGGGTGCGGTTGAGATTGAGGAACAGCTTGTTCTTTGGCTCAAAGAGGATGATGGTACCGATCACTTCCTGCTCGACGCGCAGGGGGACCACCAGTGCTGATCCGAGGGGGCAGTCCGTGGCCCGTGCGCAGGTAAAGGGGGTATTGACCCCGTCGGCATAATAGACCTGGTTGCCGCTGATGGCCTGTCGGGCGTGCTCTGAGGTGATCGGTGCGCCCGGTAGGTGATGGTCATCTCCCAGACCGGCAAAGGCCAGAATTTTGTTGCGATCGGTGATGGCGACGGCGCCGACTCCGGTCTCTTTGCGAATGATGTCGACCAGTTCACGGGCGCTTTGAGGGTTAAATCCTTTGCTTAAAATCCCCAGAGTGCGGTCGGCGACCTTGAGGGCGCGGGCAGAAAAGTGAGCGCCAAAGCGATCGTACATGCTGCGTTGATCGCGGATGATGCTGATAAACAGTGCGGCTCCGGCGGAGTTGGCGAGTGTCATCGGCAGGGCAATGTTTTTGACCAGTGCCAGTGCCTGATCGAACGGTTTGGCCAGCAGAAGGATGATACCCATCTGCATCGCTTCGGCGTAGAAGGTCGTGCCGAGGGCGACGATCGGCAGGTAGATCTGGTCGGCGCGGCCACGCCGCATCAGGTAGAGGTGAACCAGCCCGCCGATCAGTCCTTCTGCGGTTGTCGAAACCCCGCAGGAGAACGCGGTGAACCCTCCGAGGAAGTAGCGGTGCAGCCCTCCCGTCAGTCCGGTGGCAACCCCGAGGACAGGCCCGCCGATCAATCCTGCCAGCACCGGTCCGATGGCCCGGGTGTTGGCAATCGCGTCCTGGATCGGTAGGCCGAAGTAGGTGCCGAGGATCGAAAAGGTCGAAAAAATCAGGTAGAGAATCAGTTTGTGGCGCCCGCGCAGGTGTTCGCTTGTCAGCGGCTTGAACGCGGGTGACTTGGTAAAGAGATAGGCGATGACCAGAAATATGGACATCTGCTGTAAGAGATCGAAGACCAGTTTCATGCGTGTAGCACCGTCCCCTTAGCGATCGATCAGCTCGTTCCCATAAAGTGTATCATTTTGCAATTCCGCTGACCCTACTCCAGTCCCATCTCGTAGTTGAACTTACTGACCTCCGGCGGATCGAGGCCCCGTTTTGCGGCGTCCAGCACAAGTCGGCCTCGCTGGGTAAACGGGCCGAGGTGGGAGAGGTCGATGATGAAATGGTGGCAGCCAAAACTCTCCAGTTCATTGAGGTTGGCGAGAAAGGAAAAATCGGTTTCGCTACGGAGCCAGCTCAAACCCTGGCGCTGGGTGACGCGATAGGCATCCCCGCGATCCGAAACCACCGGCGCGTCGGAGCGGACACTTTTGATCGGAATGCGCGAGGTGATCAAGGGGGTGCTACCGTAAGTGGTGAGCGCGGTGGTCACCCCGCAGTCGCGCGCCAGAACCTCGCGCAGGTTGTCGCGGTCGTCTTCGATGTACAGCTCTGCCTCGCGGATGCCTAGTTCACCCCAGGCGCTTAAGGCCTGACTGTTGAGGCTGAACAACCGGAAACTGCTGTGCAGGGAGACATCGTCAAGGCCGTCGAACAGCGGAAAATGGCCGAGGTTGCCGAGGCGGAAATTGCGAAAGCCGGATTGCACCAGTTGACGTATGGCGCCGCGATAATCGTTCCAGTCGTGATCGAAGAGGATAAAGGGGAGGTCCCAGACGATCTGTTGTCTCCCTTTGCGGATACGCACCGCAGCCTGCATATTCTGTGCGGAAAGGGGTACCAGAATCCGTTCGACGGCCGGATCCTGAAGGATGCGCTGCTCACGCAAGCTCTGAATCTGGACGCAGAGTTGTCGTTTACCGGAGCGCGGCGGGGCGGGCGCGAGCAGCGCCTGGTGTGCCTTTTTAAGGCGGGCCTGACGATCGGGTTGGCTCTGCTGTTGCTGCTCTTGCCGGAGCGTGGCGTAAAATGCGCGGCGGATCTCTTTGAGGCGCTTTGGCGGAATCATAATGGCCGGTAACGCGCCACACCGTAGTTTTTTGAGGCGGAACGGCTCGTCGGCGGTTACGGCGAAGATGTCCTGCAGGATCTGTTGCGAGAGCCCTTTGCCGGTGGCCGGATAGCTGTCGATGGGATAGCTTCGCTGGAGCTGCTTGCTGCCGGCGGTAGCTACGATCTGAATCTCCTCTGCACTCACCGTCAGGGACAGGTCGACGGCCTGTGGCGGTGGTTTGACCTGACTCAAGCGTCTCTTGCAGGCTGCGTCGCTGAGGGTGAAGGCCTGGCTGGAGCTGACCTTGAAGATGCCGTCGCCCCGCTTGAATTGGTTTTTAAAGGTCGAAGGCACTGTCACAAACGCGCCACCGGAGGCCTGTTTGACCGTGCGTTGTCCCAACCGCAACTCACGGATTGTGAAGGCCGTTCCGGCGCGATCGGTCTTTGGTTGAATCCGCAGCCGGTCACCGACACGGAGTTGGTCGCCGGTCTTGAAGCTGATGGCCCCGTTGCGCTCCCGTTCGACGTCACCCAGGTATCGACCCGTGGCTCCCTTGATCGACGGAATGGCGATATCGGTGGGTTGCCCGCCGGGAAGAAATCCCCTGGTGGGCTGCCGGCCAAAGCTGGTTTTGAGCAGCTGTTTGCCTCTCTGGATCGCTTCTTTACGTCCCGCGGGGGGCGCGTCCAGAACCTGTCGGTAGGCGGAGATGACGTTGTGGACGTACTCGGCGCTCTTCATTCGCCCTTCGATCTTCAGGCTGATGACCCCTGCTTCTTGTAATTCGGGGAGCAGGTCGATGGCCGACAGATCGTTGGTGGAAAAGTAATAGCCCTGTTGCTGGCGATGGCGGTGCTGGCGGCGGCAGGGCTGGGCGCAGCGTCCGCGGTTGCCACTGTGCCCGCCGAGAAAGGATGAAAAATAGCACTGGCCGGAAAAGGAAAAACAGAGTGCCCCATGGATAAAGTGTTCCAGCTCCATGCTGGTCTGCCGGCGGATCTCTGCAATCTCGACCAGGCTCAGCTCGCGGGCGAGCACGGCACGGGTGAAGCCCATCCGCTCCAACATCTTCACTCCGGCCACGTTATGTACGGTCATCTGTGTTGAAGCGTGGAGCTCCAGGCCGGGGAAGTGGTCGCGGGCCAGCCGCATCACCGCCAGGTCCTGCAGGATCAGCGCATCGACACCGATCTCTTCCAGCGCGGACAGGGTCTCGACCAGTTGAGGTAGCTCGCGTTCTTTGACCAGGGTGTTGAGGGTGACGTAGAGCTTGCGTCCCTTCGACTGGGCATAGTGCGTGATCTTACGCAGTTCGCTGAGGGAAAAGTTTTTCGCCTTGGCGCGCGCGGAGAAATCTTTTAGCCCGGTGTAGACGGCGTCTGCGCCAGCATCCATGGCGGCAAAAAAAGCTTCGAGGCTGCCCGCGGGGGCCAGCAGCTCGGGCTGGTTTTGTGTCGCCGGTGGCGCGGCGGGGAGGGCTTTGGTCTTGCGGGAGTGCCGCTGCTTTGACGTGTTGATGTTATTTCACTTTCTTCGTCAGGAGTTTTTCGATGGCCTGCAGGTTGTTTCCGGACACGAACTGGCCGTTGATCCAGTATTTGGGGGTTCCGTTCAGGCCGACTTTCTTAGCGATGGCCAGGTGCTCATCGAGCAGGCCGTTGTCCTTGTATTCCGGGATCGGCTCGTCATCGAAATAGCCGCCCATGGCTTCTTCGTAGGCGAGGATCGGGTCTTCCGCAGAGAGCACGTAGCGCGCTTTTTCGGTGGCCTTGGGGTGGAGTCGCTCGAGAGGCAGGAGGAAGATATAGCGGGTCACATCGTTGCGGCCGGCAAAAAAGGCAGAGCCCTCTCTGCAGAATGGGCAGTCAGGGTCGACCACCTCTATGACCAGGTTCGGACCGTTGCCGATCTTGATCGCTTTATCGAGAGGAAACATGTCGATCTTGGCCGTCATCAGCTCCGCTTTGCTGTCGCGGGTCAGGTTGTGACCGTCGCTCGACCAGATTTCACCGAAGAACAGATGCCGTGATTGCGGGCTGAAATAGAGAATCTCACCGTTGGGCATCAGCAGCTCATAGATCCCGGTGATAGGTGTGGCGCGGATCCGCTCGACCTGCACCTTGGGGAAGCTCATCTCTAAAGAGGCTTCAACGGCCCCGAGTTGTGGATCGGGTGCCGCTATGGCAGGTGCGCAGAGCAGGGTGAAGATGAGCACGGCGGCTAAAAGAGAGCGGTTCATTGTCGGCAGACCCCCTTGTCTGGAGTGTGTTGGTATGTTTGATACCCTGTCAGTATATCCCAGCCCGTCAGAGGACGAAAGGGTCTTCTGCTTGCTGCCTTTGTGGATTCGTGCTAGTTAAGGGATTTAAATCTTTAACGGTCTGCTGTTGCCAGTCGGGAGTTGCCCATGAGTCGGGGGAAGAAAATGGAATCGACTTACCTGAACAAAATACTGCTGTTCACTCATCTGCTCGGTCTGGCGGGAGGGATTCTGTTCCCGATCGCTGCGCGCCCCCTGATCGGCGAACAGGTGTTTCGCCTGGAATTCATCGGGCTCTGTCTGCTGTTTGGCTATCTTGTCGCAGTGTGCTCCTACCTGTTTGTGCGCAGTACGTTGAAGAAGCAACTGCGGCGGCAGTTACAGTTGTTGTCGCCGCTGACGGGGCCGATCGAGGTGTCCGATGAAACCATAGAGGCGCTTTCAGCGGCAGTGAATAAAGGGGTGCTGAAGGTTCAGCAGCTGGTGGGAAAGATGCTGAAAATTTCCGATCAACTACTTCCTCACTTTAAAAGTCTCAATCAGGTCAGCCTGTTTCTGGTCGATCGCGCCAAGGAAGGGCTGGACGCCGCACAGATCAATCATAAAAATGTTGAACAGATGGAAGCTCGACAGCAGGATGTTGCCGGGCTGATGAAGACCCTGTCCCACAACTCACAGGACGAAGCGGCGCTGTCACGTGAACTCGCTGCGTCGCTGGAGGAGATGGCGCGGGCGGTGGATCATTCGACGATGAAGTTTCTGGAGACCACCACCACGGTTGAGCAGATGACCGCCAGCGTACGTGACGTGTCGGAACAGGCTGAAGATATCGCCCGCTCCGTAGAAGGTACCTCGCAGGACCTGGACACCATCGGTGAGTCGTTCGAACGGATTCGACAGGGCTCCGAAGCTGGTAGTTCAGCGGTGCAGAGGGCCAAGGAGGACGCCGGGGTCGGTCTTGAGATGATGCAGATGTCCCTCGAAGAGATGGATCTGATCTTTGCTGAAAGTCAGAAGGCGACCGAAACCATGAAACGGTTGTCGCAGCAGGCGCAGCAGGTTGGCAAGATTATCGCTGTGATCAAGGATCTGGTCGGTGATACGGAGTTGCTGGCGTTTAACGCAGCGATCATTGCCGCCCGGGCGGGTGATGAGGGGCGGGGTTTTGCCGTGGTCGCCGATGAGATCAAGGATTTGGCCGACCGGACCACTGGCAGCGCACAGGATATTCAGCGGATTATCAATGCCATCAGTCAGGACACAGAAGAAGCGCTGACTGCGGTTGAGGCGACCGCAGAGCGGATTGGACAGGGTAAGGAAAATTCCCTGAAGACGGGTGAGGCGCTGAATAAAATCGTTCATTCTGTCGGGCTGGCGTCGGCGGCCACCGACGAAATCAATCTACTGACCATCGATCAGGGCGAAAAAGCGCGGGGCATGCTCAACGATGCTCGTGAGAGTCTCCGCTCGGTACGGGCCGTGGCGCGGGCGATGAACGAACAGAAGGTCGGCATTCAGCGGATTCAGGGAGGTGTGGCCGAGATGAAGTTGGCGGCGGATCAGATCACCCGCGGGATGGAAGAACAGGTCCGCGCCACCAAAGAGCTCGATCGTGGTCTCAATCTCCGTGAAGAACAGGTTCAGGCCGTTGACCAGGCCACGGTCTACCTGCAGGAGACGGCGCAACTGTTGTTCGAGCACTTCGGAAAATCACAAAAAAGATTGACCTCCAACGCGACCCGTGCCACCGCCGTCGCTGAAGAGAGTGCCAAGCTTGAACAATTGGTCAGAGAGCTGCGTGGCCTTGGTCAGCGCTTTCGATCCCAGGGATAACTAAATATTCGGATAGTTATATTGTTTGATTTCTCTGCGCGGTTGGCGTAAAATTCCCGGATTTTAACCCGGAGGGAGATCGAACGTTATGAAGACAACCTACACCACGTACGGGACCTGTGCCCGTTTTATCGACATTGAGCTCGAAGGCGATACCGTTGCGGATGTCCGTTTTATCGGCGGGTGCGCCGGCAATGCGCAGGGGGTTTCCGCGTTGGTGAAAGGGCTGCCGGTCAAAGAGGTGGTCGAGAGACTCCAAGGCTTGCAGTGCCGTGGCGGAACCAGTTGCCCCGATCAGCTCAGTCAGGCCTTGACGGGGATGCTCGAAAAACAGGAGCCGATCGGAGCTTAACAGGCGACTTGATTGGACGAGACAGGAAGAAGTAGAAGGGGTGACGCATCGACAGCGTCACCCCTTTTTAATTGTGACAGACTCAGCACTCCTTGATGCCGAGTTTTTTCAGCAGGAAAAACATCGGGCACCAGTTGGTAAAGGCGCTCTGGAACAGGTTGAGCCCGACGAAAGCGGTGAAGTAGAGCCAGTAGGGGGAGTGCAGGTGGCTGAGA
>PKUC01000099.1 GCA_002868865.1 Desulfuromonas sp.
CCGACCCAGATTTTTTACGCCCCTGACGGCAGCGAACTGTACCGCCATACCGGCTTCTACGGGCGCGAGGAGATCCTCGCCAAGTGGCAGGAACTTGGCTACAGATTCGGAACCGCGAACTGATGCTTGAACACCTGCTGAGCAGTCTGAGCCAGGCGGTCAACGGAGCACCCCTGGTCGCCCTTGCCGCTGCTGCGGGATGGGGCGTGCTGAGCATCCTTCTCTCTCCCTGCCACTTGGCCAGCATCCCGCTCATCGTCGGCTTTATCGATGGCCAGGGGCGCATCAGCATAGGGCGGGCCTTTATCATTTCCAACCTGTTTGCCGGAGGAATCTTAATTTCGATCGCACTGATCGGTCTGTTAACCGCGCTGGCGGGGCGGATGCTCGGCGACCTCGGCCCCTGGGGCAACTGGCTGGTCGCGGGAATTTTCTTCCTCTTCGGCCTGCACCTGTGGGATCTTATCCCGATGCCTTGGTCGGGACCGGCACAGGTGGGGATGACGCGAAAAGGCCTGCTCGCCGCCCTGCTGCTCGGCCTGATCTTCGGTATCGCGCTGGGACCCTGCACCTTCGCCTTTATGGGCCCGGTGCTCGGCGTCGCTTTTGCCGAAGCGGGCAACGGCCTGTTCTACGCAGCAGCCTTGCTGCTGGCTTATGGCATCGGCCACTGTGCAGTGATTGTTTTTGCTGGCACCTGCACCGAAAAGGTCCAACACTACCTGAACTGGAACGAACGCTCCAACGGCACCCTCTGGCTCAAACGGACCTGCGGCATGCTGGTGATCGTCGGGGGCCTCTGGTTGATCTATTCATCGCCATGACCTGCTTGCCCTCATTAAAGCTAAACACCTAACCAACGGGCTGAGCAGACTGGCGGAGAATCTGCGTAGCGACAACACACTCTATGTTCTGAAACGGGACAACGAAACCAGGTAACAGATAAAGGGAAGAGACAATGAGCATCAAAGTCGGCATCAACGGCTTCGGCCGCATGGGACGTCTGGCGCTACGTGCCGCGTGGGACTGGCCACAGTTCGAACTTGTCCATGTCAACGAAATCAACGGGGGCGCTCAATGCGCGGCCCATCTGCTCGAATTCGACTCGGTGCACGGCCGCTGGGACAAACACATTGAGTTCGAGGATAATGCCTTGACCATCGATGGCAAAGCTGTCGGCTATAGCGAATATACCGCTCCCGGCGAGGTTCCGTGGAATGACGCGGGGGTCGACATCGTCATCGAAGCGTCCGGAACGTTCCGCACCGCCGAACTGTTGCAGCCCTACTACGATCGCGGTGTCAAAAAAGTGATCGTCGCCGCCCCGGTCAAACAGGACGCGCTGAACATCGTTATGGGGGTCAATGACCATCTCTACGATCCAGCTGAACACCACCTGCTGACCGCTGCCAGCTGCACCACCAACTGCCTGGCTCCGGTGGTCAAGGTGCTGCACGAAAAGATCGGCATCGAGCACGGCGCTATCACCACCATTCACGACGCCACCAATACCCAGGTGGTCATCGATGCGCCGCACAAAGATCTGCGCCGGGCGCGAGCAGCGAGCATGTCACTGATCCCGACCACCACCGGCAGCGCCACCGCCATCACCCTGATCTACCCGGAACTGAAAGGCAAGCTCAACGGCCACGCCATCCGCGTACCGCTGCTGACCGGGTCGCTGACCGACGCGGTATTTGAGATGCAACGCGACACCACCGCCGCAGAGGTCAACCAGCTGTTCCATCAAGCCGCAAATGGTGACCTGCAGGGCATTCTCGGCATCGAAGACCGCCCATTGGTCTCCATCGACTTCAAAAGCGATACCCGCTCCGCCATCGTCGATGGCCCCAGTACCATGGTGGTCGACGGCAACCAACTGAAAGTCTTCATCTGGTACGACAACGAAATGGGTTACGCTCACCGGATGATGGAGCTGTGCAGGAAGGTGGCGAATAGTCTGTGAGTACCCATCCCCTCTGTTTCCATCGGAGTAGAGTCATCAATTCAGGTGTTTTGCCGTGAGCCTAAGCGCAGCGCATGTGAACGGCCCTGAATCGATGACGTAACGCAGGTTCCCGCGACAGCGGGTTGAAACAGCGGGGCCGCAACCCCGCGACCCTCATAGGTCCAAACAAAAACAATGACCGACATCAAAAACTACAGCCTCGTCACCACCGCCTACTGGGGCTTCACCCTCACCGACGGCGCGCTGCGCATGCTGGTGCTGCTGCACTTCCACGACCTCGGCTTCAGCGCCGTACAGATCGCCTTCCTCTTTCTTCTCTACGAATTCTTCGGCGTCGTCACCAACCTGGTCGGTGGCTGGATCGGTTCGCACATGGGACTCAAGGTCACCCTGTTCGCCGGACTGACTCTGCAGATCATCGCGCTAATCGCCCTCGGCCTGCTCAATCCAGGCTGGACCTCCGCCTTCTCGGTCGGTTACGTCATGGGCCTGCAGGCTCTCTCCGGCATCGCCAAGGACCTGACCAAGATGAGCAGCAAAAGCGCTATCAAGGTGCTGGTTCCCGAAAACGCTGACGGCACCCTGTTTAAATGGGTGGCGTTACTGACCGGCTCAAAGAATGCCTTAAAAGGTGCCGGGTTCTTCCTCGGCGGCCTGCTGCTGACCACCACCGGGTTCCGCAACGCCCTATGGCTGATGGCCGCAGGCCTCACGCTGGTGCTGCTGGCAACACTGATCGCCCTGCCAAGAGAAATCGGCATGGCGAAAAAAAAGACCAAATTCAGCACCATCCTCTCGAAAAGCCGCGACATCAATCTGCTCTCAGCGGCCCGGCTGTTTCTGTTCGGCTCGCGCGATATCTGGTTCGTGGTCGGCCTGCCGGTCTTCCTCTCCGCCAGCCTCGGCTGGAACCACACCCAGATCGGCGGGTTTCTTGCCCTTTGGGTCATCGGCTACGGTGGCGTACAGGCGTTGGCGCCAAAGTTGCTGAAAACGGTTCTGGGTGCCGCCCCCCCGCGCGGTGGCACTGCCAGCAACGGCGCTTTCGCTCTGGCCGGGCTGACCGCACTGATCGCCATCGGCGTATCCTCAGGTTTTTCTCCCTGGTTAACGGTCGTCACCGGACTGGCGCTGTTCGGACTGGTCTTCGCCGTCAACTCCTCGGTGCACTCCTACCTGATTCTGGCCTACACCGAAACCGATCAGGCCGCACTGAACGTCGGATTCTACTACATGGCCAACGCCACAGGACGGCTGATCGGTACACTGCTGTCGGGGATCGTCTTTCAACTAACGGGGCTGGTCGGCTGTCTGTGGATTTCAGCCGGATTTGTCTTGATCGCCGGAGGCCTTTCGCTGCTGTTGCCGCGCGGACAGGCCGCGACTCGGTAAAAGGCACCGCCCTATCTAAGCCTCCGTGGCCCCGTGGTCCTTGTTTCCTTCTCGGTCAGGCGGGCCGTTTTTCTGGACTTAAACTTCGGCATAACATTCCTCCCACAGTCGCCAACATCCATTTGTCTGACCTGCAGATCCTCCAACGCTAAAACGCTAGTTGAACCAATTGCGTCTCTCGCAACTGCTCCCTTTACTCCACATTTCACAAAATTGAAAAGATCGGTCACGTATTGGTCTGGGATTTTTTTTGTGCTGCTGATGGGATCAATTTAAAAATATCATTTGGGGAAGAATCTGCCCCTTAACAGCAAGGACTGAATGAAAAGCTCTCTAGCCGATGGCAATAATTTTCCATTGTAACCACCCGTCATATATACAAGTTCCCTTGCGACCACGTTTTGTCACAGTGGGTTTAAAAGATTCCAGGTGACAATAGAACGATTCTTTAGTGTTCATACTGCCCTCCCCAGGCAAATACCATTTATTGGTTGCGATATACCTTTTTCGCAGGGCTTTATTGTTGACATATTTTTAAAACACCATATCATAACACCGCTTTTTCGACCAAAACAGGCATTTTATACCACAAATAATACATTGCTATAAGATGTGTAATAAAATATCGGTTGTCGAAGACAAGACTGTTTTTTGCAGAAGCATTTTGCTCGAAGAGAAAAGAACCCCGTCACAAGGCGCTAAGAGCAACAAACCGGTTGGCCACAAGACCTTCCAACCTCAATAAACGCCAAATTTTCGACAGGGCCAGTAACCGTAAACCCTATGCAGATGGAGTTAACATGCCTTTTTCTTTATA
>PKUC01000012.1 GCA_002868865.1 Desulfuromonas sp.
CTCCCGGGGGGGTACTGCGATCCCGGGGACTGCTGGCAGCTGGGTACCACGGCGATCTGGAGGGGCTTCTGATGTTTTCTGCTCCGGCCCTGGTTGAGGTGCAGGTGCCGTTGTCGGATGAGCTGTACTATTTTTCCCTGGTCGATGCGGATGCTCGACGGGTGCGGTTGTTTCCTGCGCTGAGCGCGGACGGTTGGATCGACAGGTCTGTTTTTGCCTCCATCTGGTTCGGCAGGGCGCTGATCCCCTGGATTAATGTGGAGCAGATCCCCTTTTTGACGACACCAGGGACCTCCGATCAAGGGGTTGTCACGCTGAAGGGGTTGCTCGGTCGATTGGGATACCCGGGGTTGACGCCGTCGGGGATTTTCGACGAAGACACCATCCGTGCGGTGGTCCGCTTTCAACTCGATCATCAGTTGGCTGCTGACGGCCGGGTGGGGCCACAAACTCTGCTGCTGCTTTATCGTTTGAACGGATATCCCGCACCAGATCTGCCAACGGAGTCGAGCCGATGAGTTCTATCCTGAAGGCGCTGCGCAAGTTGGAGGAAGAAAAAGCAGCCACCGGTGAGGTGAAGGTCGACCTGGCGCGTGATATTCTTAGACGCTCGCCGGCGCCAAAGGCCTCGACCGGACCGGCTCCCGTTGTCGTCTCTGTTGCCGTTCTGCTTGTCGTTCTGTGTTGCGGGATTCTGGTCTGGTGGTTTCTGTTGCCCGAGACGCCCCGAACCGGTGTGGTCACTGTGTCCGGGGGGGCTACAGGGCCGGTCACGGGGTCACCTCCATTGTCCTCCGCTCAGCCCCCATCGCCACCGGTGAGTCCGAAAGCACCATCAGTCCCGCCAGAACAGCCTGTGCAAGTGGCTCTTTTCGCTGTGGAAACGCCGGTTTCCGGTGCTGATTTAGAGGGCGACCAGATCGATATGAATGCTCATGTTTCAACTGGTTTTGGCACTGAAGGTGATAACGTACTTGATGTTTCAACTGCACCTGTTTCTGCTGTGAAGCAGGAGGTCACAACCGTTGATGCTCCTCTCGCGTTGGATGGTGTCACTCCGGTTGAACCTCAGGCCAGGTTACAAGCCCAGGTCGTTCCCGCGCCGATCTGTATGTCTCCACCAGGCGCCCCTGTATTGCAGGTTTCGGCGATCGCCTATGCACTGGACCCCGGTTCACGTCTGGCGGTCATTAACGATCTCCCGGTTATGGTCGGCAATAGCATCGAAGGGGTTCTTGTGATGGGAATTGAAAAGAGTCTGGTTCAATTCTCCTGGCAGGATCACTCTTTTTGTCAGGCAATTTCTGATCAGCCTTGATCTGTCTTTTTTCTGTCGATTATTCTACAACCCATCTGCGCAATATTCTACAAGCTCTGCTCCTCTATTTTTAAAAATGCCCTAAATTCTGCAGGTTAGCACGAAAAGAACTTCTGGCACAAAAACTGAACTCACTAAGCATTGTCCTGTTTTCTGTCGGCGATGTGGAGGTGTGTTGTATGAAAAAGGTGTTGTTGGCTCTGTGTGCTGTTGTCGGTATCGCTGGAGCCCTCTTTGTGTTTACGGTGTCCGGTGACCAGAGCGATGATGTCGCACTGGCAGAATTTACAGTGCAGAACATGACGTGTTCTTCCTGTGTCGGAACCATTGCAGGCGCGCTTGATCGGCTTGATGGTGTAAGGCAGGTCGATATCAGCGTTACTCGTGGCCGTTGTCAGGTGGTCTTTAACCCCGAGCAGATCGAAGCGCAGACTATAGCTGATGAGATCAGCCGCAGCGGTTTTCCTGCATCGATCCAACTGCAGCTGACACGTGATGAATATCGTGCGCTGCAGCAGGAAAAGAGTCGCCTGGCCGGAACTTATCTGGCGCGGATCGGAAATCGTCTGATCGCCCGCGAAACGTTCGATAAGCAGCTTGCGCTGGCTCTGGTCGGTGCACCGACCGGTGCTGAAAATCAGATCCGTGCCAGCCTGTGGCAGGACATCAAGAACAGGGCGTTGCTGCTGGCGGCCGCTGAACAGAACCAGATAGTGATCTCCGACGCTGAGGTCGCTCTGCGGATTGAGGAACTGGCCCGTTCGACCTCGAACTTCAGTGAAGCGATCACCTCAGGGGTTGGTGATGAGGAGAGCTTCAGGTCGCGGATCAAGGAGGACATGATTATCCGTCGCAACATAGAGCAGAACGTTATTGCCGATGTCGCAGACCCGCAGCAGCAGCGTCTGCGTTTGAACCAGTGGTTTGAGGAAATCAGCCGGACGATACCGGTGGAGCTGTTTGACTCCGATATTGAACAGAGCACAGCTGCGGCCGGATGCGGCAGCGGTGGGGCCTGTTGTTCAGGCTGAACCTGTCAGTAAGGAAAGGACCGAGAATGGAGAACAATTATGAATCAGGAACGTCAGAGCAAAAGGGAACAATTCACGCAACCAGAACCCCAAAAGAGACGGCCGATCATCATTGCGGTTGCAGTTCTACTTGTCGTGTGTGCCGCTGCCGGTTGGCTGATGCTGAATCGATCCGCAGGCGGCGCAGCTGAATCCCTTGTCGTTGTCAACGGCAGCGTCCGGATTCCGATTGAGGCCGTTAACGATGGTACCGCCCACTATTTTTCCCACCGGGTCGATGGTCAGGTTGTCGATTTTTTTGTCATCAAGAGTGTTGATGGGGTGATGCGTGCCGCTTTTGACGCCTGTGATGTCTGTTACCGGGAGAAGAAGGGGTATCGGCAGGATGGTAATTATATGGTCTGCAATAATTGCGAAATGCGTTTTAAGACAGATCTGATCAACGAGGTAAAGGGTGGCTGTAACCCAGCACCGCTGAAACGGCTTGTCGATTCGGGCGAGGTGGTGATCCGCACCGCCGACATCGCTGCAGGCCGTTGGTATTTCAACTGAAACGATCCTGAGGATAACGGTTTATGACATTAGAATCGATCGTCTTAAGTAACTTGAAGCGCCGTAAGGGCCGTATGATTTTCCTGATTCTTGGCCTGCTGCTGGGGGTTGCGACCGTGGTGACGCTGATTTCGCTGTCCAGCGCACTGACTGCCGATGTGCAGCACAAGATGGACAACTATGGTGCGAATATCCTCATTACCCCCCGCAGTGATCAGTTGTCGCTCAACTATGGTGGTATCGATCTCGGCGGTGTCTCGGTCGACAGCCGGAGTCTGAAACAGGCCGATCTGCAGAAGATCGGTACGATCCCCGATCATCGCAATATTGCTGCGGTGGCACCGAAGGTTCTTGGAACAGTCCGTGTCGGTGATCAGCGGGTTATGCTGATGGGAGTCGATATCGACAAGGAATTTCACCTTAAAAAATGGTGGTCGATAGAGGGCCTACCGGTCCGTGAGGAGGCAGAGCTGGTTGCAGGACGTTCCGCAGCAGAGGCTCTTGGCCTACGGGTTGGCGATACGGTGGCTGTTGAAAACAGGACCTTTCGGGTCAGTGGACTGCTGCAAAAAACCGGGTCCCAGGACGATCATCTGCTCATCGTTTCTTTGCCTGTGGCGCAGGATATTCTTAATAAGCAAGGGACGGTGACCCTGGTCGAAGTAGCGGCCCTGTGTGCGGATTGTCCGGTCACCGATATGGTCGACCAGATCAGCGCGGTGCTTCCGGATGTCGATGTCAGCGCGATTCAACAGGTCGTCAAGACCCGTATGCATGCTTTTGAACAGTTTCAGCAGTTTTCTCTGGCGATCGCGACCGTCGTTGTTCTTGTCGGTGCATTGGTGGTGTTTGTGACCATGATGGGTGCCGTCAAGGAGAGGACCCGCGAAATCGGGATCTTCCGTGCGCTCGGGTTTCGGCGTAGCCACATTATCCGTTTGGTACTGTTGGAAGCGGCGCTCCTGAGTGTTGTCGCCGGGCTGTGCGGTTACCTGTCGGGAATGGGAGTCTCACGGCTTGTGCTGCCCGTTCTGACCGAAGGGCATGTCGCGTTGTACTGGGATCCGCTGCTTGCTGTTGCGGCGGTTGCTCTGGCCCTGTCTGTCGGAGCGCTGGCATCCTTCTATCCGGCTCTTCACGCCAGCCGCTTAGATCCGACTGAGGCCCTGCGGGCCCTGTAGCAAAGGGAGAATATCATGGCCTTTATCGAGTTTAGCGGATTAACCAAGTCATACGTCACCGACGCGGATCGGGTCGATGCACTGCGGAGTCTCAGTATCGATGTTAAAGAAGGGACCTTTCTCGGGGTGATGGGACCATCCGGGTCTGGGAAGAGCACCCTGCTGTCGATTCTGGGTGGCCTCTGCCGTCCGACGGCGGGACGGATCTCTGTTGACGGGATCGATCTCTATGCTCTCGGGCAGGAACAGTTGGCAGATTTTCGACGCGAATATCTCGGTTTTGTGTTTCAGGCGTTCAATCTCGTCCCTTATCTGACTGCACTTGAAAACGTCATGTTGCCGCTGGCGGTCAAAAGGATCCCGCGCCGGGAAAAGCGTGACCGTGCTCTGCATGCTCTGGAGAGAGTCGGGTTACAGAACAGGGAAGGGCATCTGCCCAGCCAGCTGTCTGGCGGTGAACAGGAGCGGGTCGCAATTGCCCGAGCACTGGTCAATACGCCACCTCTGATTCTGGCTGATGAGCCAACCGGCAGCTTGGACAGTCAGACCAGTCACGACATCATGGAGCTGTTCAACGCACTGAACGCCGAGGGGCAGACCATTATCATGGTCACCCATAATGACGAGATCCGTTCCTACTTTGATCGGATCATTCGCCTGCGTGACGGTGCTGTTCATGAGGATCTGGTGGGACGCACCCGGAAACTGGCGGCAGCGGGGTAGGGGAGATGATCTTGATTCTGCTGATAACCCTGGCTGTTTTGCTCTGGGCCATACAGGCAGAGACCGAGCTGCGTGATCGAGAAATCGTTCAGGTCGTGGGGGCTTGTCCCCAGTGCACCGCGCTGGTTGAGTTAAATTGGCTGGTCTGCCCCCATTGTCGTACGCGTCTTAGTGATAGCTGTAAGCGGTGTCAGCACAGCAAGATGATCAACTATCGCCATTGTCCGCATTGCGGGCATGATGGCGGGGAGCAGAGCTGATGAAAAAAAAGCCGGTTGTTACCGTTCTGCTTCTTTCTCTTGGTGCTGTTGTATTGATTTACAACTATTGGGCCTACCGTTGCGGCCGATGTACGGTGACGTCCTTTTTTTCACTGAATCCACTGGCGACCTTTTTACTTCTCGGAAATATCTGCGCGGTGTTGACCCTGACGGTGCTGCGGATCGGTCGCAGGCGTCGCCGTATGCTGCTGTTCTGCGGTACGTGTCGCAATATTTTGAAGCCCTTCTGGTCCTACTGCCCCGATTGTGGCGTTGCGACGGGACATCAGTGCGATTCCGCACAGCACATCCCTTCCCGACGGTGACCCGCGGCGGCGTGATTTAGCTTTTGCCCACAAGCCGTTTGTTGCGTATAATTTCGGCTCCGGAAAAGGAGGTCGGATTTTTTATGCGTCATTGTCTGTTGTTGTTCGGTTTTGTTTTGTGTCTCTCTCTGCCGGTCTTGGCCGATAGTGCGACGGATCAGGTCGCCGGAGATAAACGGTCTGAAGCGTTTCGTGTTGAGCTGGGCCAGGAGATTTCGCGGGGGGTGACGGCGAAGGCCGTGCTGCTGTCGCAGGTCGATGGTATGCCGGGGACGAGGTTGCTGCGGGTCGATTTTTACCGACCGGCTGATCATGCCATGGTTGTCGATGGTGATGTAGCGGTCAAGGTGGTGATTGCCGATAGGACGCAGCCGCCGATCCGTCTGCTTCCCCATGAGAACAGTTTTCAAGCGCAGGTTCCGTTTGCTGAGGACAGTGAGATCCAATACTGGATCGGCTGCAAACTCGATGACGGAAAGAAGAGGCGCTATCGCTTCTACACTCTCCCCCCACGACCTGTTGTCGAACAGGTCTCTCCTTCTGTGGGCCTTGAGTCAGGCCTTTTTTAATCCAGATAGCGTTTCAGCAGCGGAAAGGTCGGTAGTTTCGGAATCTGGCTGGCGAGGCGCTGTGCCTTGTCCCGGTCGCTGCCGTCCTGGATCTGTGGCAGAACGCCAAGCAGGTCCTCCGTGGTCAGTGAGGCGAGACTGTGCGGAGCGGACTCCTCGGCAGGACCGGCAATTGCGGGCATCTGGTTGATCAGGTAACCCGCGATCGGCAGTTCCATAGTGCGGGCGCTGAACAGGGTGAGCATGGTATGGTTGATCGTGCCCAGATTGGGGCGGGTGACGACCAGCAGGGGCACGCCCAGGTCACGCGCAAGATCGGCCATCAAAAACCCCCCGGCGAGGGGGACCATCAGACCACCGGCCCCCTCAAAAATGGTAAAACGATGGCGGCGCAGCATATCCCGGCCCTGCTTGACCAGTTCCGAATAGTCGATGCGGACCTGTTCTTTGCTGGCGGCAACAGAGGGTGCCAGTGGTTCTCGCAAGCGGTAGGGGCAGATCTGATCGGGATCATCCTGACTTTGTGCCGCCCACTGCAGTAGCGTCCCGTCCGATCCGAGCTGCTGAGGATCAGCGACACCCGTTTCGGCCGGCTTCATCACTCCGACGTCGATCCCTCTGCCGCGCAGATAGAGACACAATGCAGCGGCGACCAGGGTCTTGCCGACTCCGGTGTCGGTGGCGGTAATAAACAGTCCTTTAGCACTCATAGCGGTCGAGCTCCAGGTCCTGAAGAAGTTGATGATCGGTTGTTAGATCGCGTCCGCCGGTGGTGAGATAGTTCCCGACCATCATTCCGCTGGCACCCGCCATGAAGATCAACGATTGCAGCTCGCGCAGATTATGTTCCCGCCCTCCGCAGACTGTCAGGTGTTTGTCCGGCAATAGATAGCGATACAACACGATAATCCGCAAGGAGTCCAGCGGGGTCAACTGCTGCATATGCTCCAGACGGGTGCCTGCCACGGGGTTGAGGAAGTTGATCGGCACCGAATCGACATCCAACTCTCTGATGGTCAGCGCCAGTTCAAGCCGCTGTTGCAGGGATTCTCCGAGACCGAAGATTCCGCCGCAGCAGACTTTCATCCCTGCGGCTTTGGCCCTGCGGACAGTTGTGACGTCGTCTTCATAGTCGTGGGTTGTGCAGATCTCCGGGAAGAACGAGCGGGCGGTTTCTAGGTTGTGATGATAGGTTGCGCATCCGGCCTGCTGCAGTGCAGTGGCCTGTTCGCTGCTGAGGATGCCGAGGGAGACGGATGGGGCGATGCTGCCCCAGGACGCAATCTCGGCAACGGTCTTCAGAATCCGCTGGAACTCTTCACCATCATCAATCGCTGTGCCGCTGGTAACGATGCCGAAACACTGCCGCCCCTGATCCGCAGCGTTACGGGCCGCAGTGATCATCTCTTTGGCGGAGAGCAGGGGGTAGATCGGCGCGTCGGTGTTCTGGTGGGCCGATTGCGCACAGAAGGCACAGTCCTCGGCGCAGCGCCCCGATTTGGCATTGACGATCGAGCAGAGGCCGATTTTGTCGCCGCGGTATTTTTCTTTGATGGCGTGCGCCCCCGCCATCAGGGCGGTCAGTTCAGCACCTCGGGCCTGTAAGATCTGTAGGCCGTCGGCCGTCGTCAGGGCTTGCCCTGCCTCGACCTTGTGGTGCAGGGGGTGTTGCGAATCGTTCATGATGGGTTGCTCCTTTTTCATTGCAAGGTAATAATCCTCTCCTGAAATGTCAACCGCTAATGTCTGTCGGGTTTACAATGGGTGCTGGTGCGCTTCTTACCATTTGTTGTAAAATGTTCTCAGATGAGGTTGACAGCAGTAGACCGAGCTGATAAAACATCGTTATTTGCCTTTCAGGTGGTGTGCATGGTTAAAAAGTTGATTGGAAAAAAACTGAAGGCATCACGCTTGAAGCGGGATAAGACCATTCAGGAATTGTCCGAGATGTCATCCGTCTCTTCGAATATGATTTCGCGAATTGAACGTGGTTTGACAACGCCGTCGGTCGAAATTCTGATGAAGCTGGCCGATGCGCTGGGCTTGAGTCTCAGCTATTTCATCGAAGAAGCGGAAAAAGGAAGCACGGTGGTTTTCACCCCGCAGGGGCAGGGCGAGCCGGTCTTTTTCTTCGAGGACAAACATCAGATCTCCAGCTTGACGCAAGGGCTGCGTGATCCCGGCTTTTCTGTTTTTGTCGATGTGCTGGAGCAGGGCTGCGACAGCGGCGATGGTGGAATGGTGCACACCGGCGAGGAGTTTGCCACCGTGCTTGACGGTTGCCTCGAATTTGTGATCGACGGACAGGATTATCAGCTTTCGCCGGGCGATTCTCTCGGATTCAAGGCATCCCTGCCGCACCGCTGGAAAAACATACATCCTGGCCGGACCCGGGTGCTCTGGGTGGTCTCGCCGCCGCCCAATGTTTGAGTAGAGGACAGAGATTCATGCAGATAAAAAAAATCGTCGGTAAAAAACTGAAAGCGATCCGCCTCAAGCGGGATATGACGATTCAGGTTCTGGCGGAGAAATCACAGGTCTCATCCAATATGATTTCCCGCATCGAACGTGGCCTGACTATTCCCTCTGTTGAAATTCTCATGCGTCTGGCGGTGGTGTTTGATAAGAGCATTAACTATTTTGTCGAAGATGTTTCGACCTCTCATGAGATCGTTTTGACCCGTCCGGGGCAGCGGGATAAGACGGTTTATGATGATGATGACAATAACATGCAGACCGAATCTTTCACTTCGGGGCTGCGCGATCCGCAGTTTATGTCGTTTTTCTGCACGATCAAGCCCGGTGGCACCAGCGGTCAGAAGAATATGTATCACCCCGGCGATGAATTGATCTATGTGCTTTCCGGTCGGTTGCGTGTTTCCATCGCCGATGAGGTTCATTTTCTCGATGAGGGGGACAGTCTGTCCTTTAAGTCTCACCTGCCTCACCGCTGGGACAACATCGGCGGCGGCGAAGCACAGGTCATCTGGACGCTCTCTCCCTTTACGATTATTTAACAGGCTGAAATTATTGAAAATAACGTTTTTAGCCTAAGTATTTTTCAGGCCCTCGTCATCGACGTCGCATGTCAGGGTTTAAGTGCAACTCATTGAAATTATAGACGCTTATTGACATGGTCAGATTCCCCTGTATACTGGTTTCACTTCTGAGTTAACGATCCAAGCGTTACAACTTCCCCCAGGGGGCCGTAATGAACAAATCAGAACTGGTAGAAGCTTTATCGATCAAAAAAAACCTGACCTACAAAAAAGCCGAAGAAATCGTCAATCTGGTGTTCGATTCGATGTCCGATGCACTGGTTAACGACGACCGGATTGAGATCCGTGGATTTGGCAGCTTTATGGTGAAGGATTATAAAGCCTATATGGGGCGTAATCCAAAAACCGGCGAAATTATCGAGGTCAAGCCTAAAAAACTACCGTTTTTCAAGGTCGGCAAGGAACTGAAAGAGCGCGTCGATAGCTGATCGTTTCCGCTGTTACGGCTATTGTGCTTTACAAAACCCGAGTGTTGAATGTCGCTCGGGTTTTTATGTTGTTTGAAGGGCGTTGTGACTTATGTTGCTCCCGTTTGCAAAAAAAACTCCCGTTGTTGCTGAAACGGCTTTTCTCGCCGATAGTGCCCAGGTGATCGGTGATGTTGAAATCGGTGAGGAGTCGAGCCTCTGGTTTCAGGTCGTTGTGCGCGGGGATGTCAATCATATCCGGATCGGACACCGCACCAATATTCAGGATGGCACTGTAGTTCATGTCAGCCACCGCACCCATCCGACCCGGATCGGTGATGATGTCACCGTTGGTCACAATGTCACCCTGCACGGGTGCACAATTGGAAACCGCTGCCTGATCGGCATGGGTGCGATCGTGATGGATGGCGCCGTGATTGAAGACGATGCGATGATCGCCGCCGGAGCGCTCGTCGTGCCCGGAACCGTCGTCCGTTCCGGAACCCTGTATGCTGGCTCTCCGGCTCGCGAAAAGCGTTCATTAACCGAAGCTGAGAGGGCATTTTTGCTGCAATCGGCGCAGAATTATCTGCGCTACGCCGATCAGTACCGGGATTGAATCCCCTGATTGATAATTTTGAATCGATTCAATTGAGATAGAAAGGTTTGGCTATTATGTCGGTTGGAGCCTCTCTTCCTGAACTGTTCCGCAGTCCGATCTTTGAAAACATCAGCCAGGAAAAGCTGGCAACGTTGATCCCTCTGTTTAAATTGAAAACCTTTGAAGAGGGGGCAACGATCTTCGTTGAGAATATGGAGGGAGAGTCTCTGTATCTTATCGAAAAAGGGACCATCAAGGTGTCGAAAATGATCGCCGAGGGGGATGAGCAGGTCATGGTCATCCTCGGTCCCGACGATGTCTTTGGTGAGATGGCCGTGTTCGCCGGTGGCTGCCGCACCGCAACGGCGCGGGTAGCAGAGCGGGCATCCATGTTCACCTTGAGTCGGGACGACTATGATTCTCTGGCCGAGTGGGATCCCCCGTTGTGCCTGCAGCTGACCCGGAATATTATCTCCATCTTTTCAGGGCGGGTTCGTGAATCACAGAAAGCTTACCGTCAGATGCTGTTGACCTCCGTCGGCCGTCAGGCCTGAAAGCCCGATTGCGTGGCAGATAGTTTCTGCGACCTTCCGGCGTTCTGATTGCGATGCCAGCAGATTTCAGTCAAAATCTGATTTTCGGTCTTTGTGGCGGCCTTGGCCTGTTCCTTTACGGCATGAAGATTCTGTCGGAGGGGCTGCAGAAGGTTGCCGATGACCGCCTGCGTACGATCCTCTCAAGCCTGACCGATAATCGTTTGCTTGGCGCCGGGGTGGGGATGCTGGTTGCCGCCATCGTTCAGTCCTCCAGTGCGACAACCATCATGGTGATCGGTTTTGTCAATGCCGGTCTGCTGTCGTTGGTTCAGTCCCTTGGTGTCATCCTCGGGGCCAATATCGGCACAACGGTCACTGCTCAGTTGATCGCTTTCAATATCTCTCAATACGCCCTGCCGGCGATCGGCCTAGGCGCATTATTTAAACTGTTCGCCAAAAATCGAACTCTCAACTATGTTGGCGAGGTTGTGCTCGGGTTCGGGCTGCTGTTCTTTGGTCTGTTGATCATGAAACAGGCCTTCGCCCCGCTGAAAAGCAGTGAACAGTTTCATCACTTGCTGTTAATGGTGACGGACTACCGGCTCCTCGCGGTGCTGGTGGGGGCCGGTCTGACCATGCTCGTTCAGAGCAGCAGTGCGGTGATCGGCGTCACGCTGGCGCTGGCCAGCTCCGGACTTCTGCCCTTTGAAACCAGTGTTGCCTTGATTTTGGGTGAAAACATCGGCACCACGGTGACCACCAACCTCGCCGCCATCGGCACCGGTCGTGCGGCCCGCCGGGCGGCCTTCTGCCATTTTTTTGTCAATCTGGTAGGGGTCGGTTACATGCTGCTGTTCTTCGATCTGTTTACCGGTCTGGTAGACAGTGTGACCCCGGGTGATCCCCATCGAACCGTATCTGTCGCCGCACAGGCCGCCTATCTGGATGTCGCTATCGGTGACGCGCCCTTCGTCGCTCGCCATATTGCCAATACACACACCCTCTTCAATGTCATTAACGTCCTGATCTTTCTGCCACTGATCGGGCTGCTGGCCAAACTGTCTGCGGTGGTTGTTCGTGAATCGGACACCGTAGGGGCCGAGCTACAGACCCGCTTTATCGACAAGCGGGTGCTGAACACCCCTCCGATCGCTCTTGGACAGGCCCGCAGTGAAACACGACGGATGGCGCAGACTACTCTGGAGATGGTGAAGGGTACCAACCGGCTCTGGCAGCAGCAACGGGTCGGTGATATTGCTATTTTGAAAAAAAGTGAGGACCTGGTCGATTTTCTCCAGAAAGAGATCACCGATTTTCTGGTGATTCTCTCTCAAAAACCTGTCTCCTCTGCGGCGCAACAAGAGATCGGCTCGTTGATGCATATGGTCAATGATATCGAACGGATTGGAGATCATTGCGAGCACCTGTGGCAGTTGTGCCGGCGCAAGATCGAGACCGGGACCTCCTTTACCGATATCGGTTTTGGTGAAATTGTCGATATCTCCGAAAAGACCGCTGAGCTGCTCGCTTTTGTTGTTGCGTCCTTTGATGAGGATATCGCCGATCTGGCCGAGCGGGCGCGCAGCTTGGATAATGTGATTGATGCGCTGGAGAAAACCTATCGGAGTAACCATATTTCACGCCTGAACACCGGCGAGTGTTCGGTCCGGCCGGGACTGATTTACATCGATATGCTGCACAACTATGAAAAGATTGGTGATCACGCCCTGAATGTTGCCGATCGCCTGGCGGGAGACTCTTAAGAATGTATGCGTCGATCGATGTCGGTAGCAATACCGTTCGGATGATGATTGGGAACCGTGAGCGGGGACGGCTTGTACCGCATCTCTATCGTCGCTGTATTACCCGCCTCGGTGGTGGTTTGAGCAGTACCGAGGGGTTGTCCGAAGAGAGCATGAACCGCACCCTCGATGCCCTGGAGGGATTCGCGTTGACGATCCGCGAGTCTCCGGTGCGAGCGGTCCGTATGGTCGGCACGGAAGCGCTGCGTCGCGCCATAAATCGTACCGATTTCGTTGAGCGTGTTGCCCGTCGTACCGACCTGACCCTCGAGATTATTCCCGGACCGGTCGAAGCCGAATTGAGCGCGGCGGGTGTTCTTGAGGCGCTCGAACCCCGTCCCGACGTTTGTCTGATTATCGATATCGGCGGCGGCAGTACAGAGCTGATCCTCGTCAAGCAGGGCGCTGTGCAGTTCCGCGAGAGTTATCCGCTGGGTGTTGTCCGCTTGTGTGAGGAACAGCCCGATGCGGCGGGCCGGACTGCGGCCATCGGTTCTGTGATCGGTGACTTTGTGCAGCGGCTCGATTGTCAGGGACTGAAGTCACTGCTGATGTCCGGAGACTGCGAGTTGGTCGGCACCGCTGGAACGGTCACGACTCTCGCGGCTCTTGATCAGCAGATGGTCGACTACGACTGGCGGCGGATCAATAACTACCGCCTTTCCGCCGCAACCCTTCATTCTCAGTATCGAACCCTCACTCCGTTATCCGTAGCCGAGCGGGAAGGGCTCTCCGGTTTGGAAGAGGGGCGGGGTGATCTGATCATGCCGGGTCTGGAGATCCTGCTGGAACTGACGACCATATCTGCGCACGACGCTGTGCGGGTGTCTGACTTCGGCCTGCTGGAAGGCGTTCTGCTTGCGCTGGTGTCGTCGGATTCTGTTGCCGGCACCGATTGACAGATGTGGCTCGTTTCCCTATATTGATGCGCTGATCTGCTCCCTGTCGATACGCTGTTCTGGTCTGCCGTCATCGGGCCGTCTATTTCGTCAGGTTTTCTTTTTTTTAGCCCGTTTTTAACTGTTAAGGAACATTTATGGACAAGGTTCTTCTTTCCGGCAATGAAGCGATTGCCCGCGGCGCTTACGAGGCCGGCGTGCTGGTCGCTTCTGCGTATCCGGGTACTCCGAGTACCGAAATTCTTGAAAATGCGACCCGTTACCCTGAAATCGACGCGTCCTGGGCACCCAACGAAAAAGTCGCTCTCGAAGTCGGCATCGGAGCCTCCTTCGGTGGGGCACGGGCCCTGGTGACGATGAAGCATGTCGGTGTCAATGTCGCCGCGGATCCTCTCTTTACTCTGTCGTACACCGGGGTGCGCGGTGGTCTGGTCCTGGTCGTAGCGGATGACCCCGAGTTGCACTCGTCGCAGAACGAACAGGACAGCCGGAACTATGCCAAGTTCTCCAAGGTGCCGATGTTCGAACCTGCCGACAGTCAGGAAGCCAAGGAGTTCACCAAGCTGGCATTTGAAGCCGGTGAACAGTTCGACACGCCGATGTTTCTACGCAGCACGACGCGGATCTCTCACGCCAAATCGATTGTAACCCTCGAAGATCGGCCGACCGATATACCGCAGCCGTCACTGGTGCGCGATGCCGCCAAACTGGTCATGCTCCCCGCCAACGCACGTAAGCGTCACTATGACGTTGAGGATCGTCTGATCCGGATGGCTGAGTGGTCCAATGCGCAGCCGTTCAACCGCATCGAAAAGGGTGCCGGTCAAGTCGGTGTGATTACCGCCGGGGTCTCTTATCAGTATGTCAAAGAGGTCATGCCGGACGCCGATGTTCTTAAGATTGGGCTGGTTCATCCGCTGCCGGAGCAGTTGATCCGTGATTTTGCTGCGAACTACGAGACTCTCTATGTGGTTGAGGAGCTTGAC
Source organism: Desulfuromonas sp. (assembly GCA_002868865.1). Lineage (GTDB taxonomy): Bacteria > Desulfobacterota > Desulfuromonadia > Desulfuromonadales > Geopsychrobacteraceae > BM509. The sequence goes on from PKUC01000012.1 coordinate 14,251, forward strand.
CCCTATATCGAAGAACAGGTTCGTGCCATGGGGATCAACGTGATCGGTAAGGAAAAACTGCCGATCTGCGGTGAACTGACCCCCGGGCGTATCCGTAAGGCGCTGTTCGGTCTGGACGCACCGGTAGAGGACAACTCACCCGAGTTGCCCCCCCGGCCGCCCAACATGTGTCCCGGCTGTCCGCACCGCGGTGTGTTCATGGAACTGAACCGCGCCAAGGCCTACGTTACTGGTGATATCGGCTGTTACACCCTCGGATTTCTGCCGCCGCTGTCGGCGATGGATACCTGCGTCTGTATGGGCGCCAGCATCGGTAATGCCACCGGGATCAGCAAGGTCATCTCTGAGGAAGAACAGCGGAAAGTTGTCGCCGTCATCGGTGATTAGACCTTCCTGCACACCGGCATCAACGGACTGATGGATATGGTCTACAACAAGTCGGCTTCGACAGTGATTATCCTCGATAACCGCATCACCGCCATGACCGGCCGTCAGGAAAATCCGACCTCCGGCTACATGCTCAATGATCAGGAGACTTACCGGGTCGATATGGAGCAGCTGGTCCGTTCGGTGGGCGTTCAGCACGTCAAGGTGATCGATCCCTACGATATCAAACTGACCCGTAAGACGATCCGTGAAGAGATGGCGCGCCCCGAGACCTCGGTGATCATCACCACGCGCCCCTGTATGCTGGTGCCGCGGGACAACATGGATAAACGGATGCCGCTCTATGTCGATCACGACAAATGTACCGGCTGTAAAGCCTGTCTGCGGCTCGGATGTCCGGCGATCAGCTGGGACGAAGAGAATAAAAAATCGAACGTCGACAAGATTATCTGTGTCGGCTGTAAAGTCTGTCAGCAGACCTGCGGGTTTGATGCATTTACGGAATACGGTGAATAATCATGAGTGATGTAAAAAATATCCTGCTGGCGGGCGTTGGTGGGCAGGGGATCCTGCTGGCCAGTGAAGTCCTCTCTGAAGTGATGATGATGTCCGGCAAGGACGTCAAAAAGAACGAGATTCACGGCATGTCACAGCGTGGCGGCAGCGTCACCTCGCATGTGCGTTATGGTGAAAAGGTGTACTCATCGATCATCCCCGAAGGTGAAGTTGATATCCTCTTCAGCTTTGAACTGCTTGAGACCTGCCGTTACCTGCCGCTGCTGCGTGAAAATGGGCAGGTGATCATCAACAATCTGAAAATTGCGCCGCCGTCAGTGGCCCTCGGCAAGCAGGAATATCCGCAGGATCTGGCGGCCGATATCGCTAAGCGGTTTCCGAATACCACTGTAATCGACGGGCTGGATCTAGCTCTTGAGGCCGGTAACGCCAAAACTGTCAATACCGTACTGCTCGGTGCCCTGTCTGAAATGCTGGACGTGGATCGTCAACTGTGGCTCGAAGCATTGCACAAGATGGTTCCCGAACGGCTGCTCGATGTGAACCTCAAGGCGTTTGAACTCGGCCGCAGCGCCCGGTAATGTGAATCTGCCTGTCTCGGAGGTCTCTGGATGATCTGGAACGACGAATTTGAAACCCTGCCCCGCGAAGCGATCGAATCGCTGCAGCTCAAGCGGTTGCAGCAAACCGCAGAACGGGTCTATGCCACGGTTCCTTTTTATCGTGAATCGTTTGATAAGGCCGGGATAAAGCCGAACGATATCAAAACCCTCGATGACCTGCAGCGACTGCCCTTCACCCTCAAGCAGGATATGCGCGATAATTATCCCTATGGACTGTTCGCCGTGCCTCTGGAGCAGATCGTACGGATCCACGCCTCTTCGGGAACGACCGGTAAACCGACCGTGGTCGGTTACACCAAGCGCGATATCGCGACATGGTCAGAACTGATGGCCCGTTCCTTTATGGCCGCTGGCGCACACAAGGGCGACGTCATTCATAACGCCTACGGCTACGGCCTGTTTACCGGCGGTCTGGGCGCGCACTACGGTGCCGAAAAACTCGGCGCATCGGTCATCCCCATGTCCGGGGGAAACAGCAAAAAACAGCTGATGATTATGCAGGACTTCGGCTCAACCGTTCTCACCTGCACCCCTTCGTACAGCCTGTTTCTCGCCGAGATCGCTGCAGAAGAGGGGATCGATATCCGTGGTCTCAAGCTGAAGGTCGGAATCTTCGGGGCCGAACCCTGGAGTGAGACGATGCGCAATGAGATCGAAGAGAAGCTCAATCTCAAGGCGATCGATATCTACGGCCTGTCGGAAATTCTTGGACCCGGAGTTGGTATCGAGTGTGTCGAAGCGCAGAACGGTCTGCATATATGGGAGGATCATTTTATCCCTGAGATTATCGATCCTGAAACTGGGGATGTTCTGCCCGCTGGGGAGAAGGGCGAACTGGTGATTACCACCATCACCAAAGAAGGGATTCCGCTGATTCGCTATCGCACCCGCGATATCACCCGCTTGATCAAAGAACCCTGCATTTGTGGCCGTACCCACGCGCGCCTCGAACGTCTCAGCGGCCGCAGTGATGATATGCTGATTATCCGGGGGGTAAACGTCTTCCCCAGCCAGATTGAGTCGGTGCTGTTCAATATCGAGGGTGTCGAGCCGCACTATCAGTTGATTGTTGAGCGGGACGGTAATCTCGATACGCTTGAGGTTCAGGTCGAAGTCAACGAGCAGACCTTCTCCGATGAAATCAAGGTTCTGCAAGGCCTGTCGAGTCAGATCCGCAAGGAGATCAAGGACCTGCTCGGTGTGACCTGCCAGGTCCGCCTGGTTGAGCCGAAAAGTATTGCTCGCAGTGAGGGCAAGGCCCAGCGGGTTATCGATAATCGTCAGTAGGTTTACACACCGTACTGCCAAGGGAGCTGTACTATGAAAGTCGAACAGATTTCCATATTTATAGAGAACAAGTCGGGGCGCCTTGCGGAGGTTACCCGTGTGCTGGGAGAATCGCAGGTCAATATCCGCGCGCTGTCGCTGGCCGACACCTCCGACTTCGGGATCCTCCGTTTGATCGTTGACAATACCGATACCGCGCTGAAGGTGTTGAAGGATCACTCCTTTACCGTCAATAAAACCGAGGTGATCGGTGTCGAGGTGCCCGATCAGCCCGGCGGCCTCTGCTCGATTCTTGAAATCCTTGATCGTAACGATATCAATGTCGAATACATGTATGCATTTGTTGAGCGGTCGGGGGGCAATGCGGTGATTATTTTCCGTTTTGATAACGTCGATGACGCGATCAAGGTTCTGACTGCTAATGGGATTACCGTGCTCAAGGGCGAACGAATCTCGAAGCTTTAACTCTTAATTTCAGCAATTTAACTCTTTACCGATAAAGCAGAATCTGCTGATGATGACCCCTCATAAAATCTGGAATCCGACCGCGGAGTGTATGCCACGCGAGCAGCGACGCGCTGTTCAGCTCGCTCGACTCAAAGAGACCCTGGTCCGGGTCGCGGATCACGTCCCCTGCTATCAGAAGAAGTTCTCCGAGTTGGGATTTCAGGCGGGAGATTTGACCTCTCTAGACGATATTGGTCTGCTGCCGTTTACCACCAAGGAAGATCTGCGGCAGAACTACCCTTATGGCATGTTTGCCGTACCGATGCGCGAGGTTGTTCGTATCCATTCGTCGTCGGGGACCACCGGTAAGCCGACCGTTGTGGGGTATACCCGCGAAGACATCAATAACTGGACCGAACTTGTGGCCCGCTTTATGACTGCTGCCGGGGTCACGGACGAGGACATTGTTCACATCGCCTTTGGTTACGGTCTGTTTACCGGCGCGTTCGGCCTACACTACGGATCCGAGGCGGTCGGTGCATCGGTGATTCCGATTTCGGGCGGCAATACCGACAAACAGCTGATGATTATGCAAGATTACCGCTCCAGCGCGCTGGTCTGTACACCATCCTACGGCCTGACCATTGCCGATCGCCTCGAGAAGCAGGGGATCGACCCCGCGTCACTGGCGCTTCGGGTTGGTCTGTTCGGCGCAGAGCCGTGGAGTGAGCAGATGCGTACCGAACTTGAGAATCGGCTCGGGCTGATCGCGACCGATAATTACGGTCTGTCCGAAGTGATGGGACCGGGGATCGGCGGCGAATGCCTCTGCAAGCAGGGGATGCATATTGCAGAAGATCACTTCATCGCCGAAATCATCGATCCCGATACTGGTGAGATTCTCCCCGAAGGGTCCGTCGGTGAACTGGTACTCACCAGCCTCACCAAACAGGCGTTTCCGATGATCCGCTATCGGACCCGCGACATCACCCGCCTGCATTATGATGTCTGTGATTGCGGCCGGACTCTGGCACGGATGGAAAAGACCCGCGGGCGCAGCGATGATATGCTGATCATCAAGGGGGTCAACGTCTTTCCGACCCAGATCGAAGAGGTTCTTTTCCAGATCAAGGGCTGTGAACCCCATTATCAGCTGATGGTCGACCGGGTCAATAATCAGGACATCCTCGAAGTGCAGGTCGAGGTTAACGAGAAGATCTTTTTTGACGAGATGAAACAGCAGCGCAGCTTCGTCGATCAGGTCGAAAAGAAGCTCTATTCGGTGCTGGGACTCAGTGTCAAGGTTAAACTGGTTGAGCCTTCCAGTATTACCCGCCATGAGGGGAAGGCCTGCCGTGTTTTTGACCGTCGTCAATGACGAGTTTCTCCTTGACAAGCACCGGAGGATACAAGATAATCCGCGACGCGTTGGTTGACGGGGCGTAGCGCAGCCTGGTAGCGCACATGCATGGGGTGCATGGGGTCGGAAGTTCGAATCTTCTCGCCCCGACCATTTACAACGCGTAAGAGCCGATTCCGTAAAACGGGGTCGGCTCTTTCTATTTTCGCAAACGAAACAGTCCGCGACGTTTTGTTCTTGTCCGCTCTGCCCGTCTCTTTGTAATCTGCCAGATACCGATTCTTTTTTTGGGGAGGCCCGTATGTCGACCACAAAACGTGTCCCGCTGGGAAAGACCGGCCTGATGATTTCACGGCTGGTCTATGGTGCGTTGCCGATGGGGCCTCTGCAGGCCGATCTGTCCAGCGAGGAGGGGGGCGAGTTGATCCGCTACGCCCTCGACAAAGGGGTCAACCTGATCGATACCGCTGAACTCTACGGGACCTATGGTCACCTCCGTCATGCCCTTGATGGTTTTGAGGGGACAGTTCATATCGCCAGCAAAACCCATGCGACAACGGCGGATGATGCCAGGCGCCACGTCGAGCATGCCCTGTCCGGTATCGGTGTCGACACCCTTGATATCGTCCATATCCACGCTGCGCGGATTGAAAACCCCTTTGTCCAGCGGACTGAGGTGTTGGTGGAGCTGCTAAAGATGAAGGACGAAGGGCTGATTGGCCACATCGGTATTTCGAGTCATTATATCTGCGCGGTCAGACAGGCCGCCAGGCAGCCCGAAATCGATGTTGTTCATCCGCTGATTAATAGCAGTGGCATGGGGATCCTCGATGGCACGCCGCAGCAGATGGCTGCGGCTATTGCTGAGTGCGCCGGCGCTGGAAAAGGGGTCTACGCGATGAAGGCTCTGGCAGGAGGGAATTTTATCAGTGATGCGCGCCAGCGGTTCCGGTATGTTCTCGACCTTCCCGGTGTGCACGGACTGGCGGTCGGGATGCTCAGTAAGGACGAGATCGACGGCAATATTGCTCTGTTCTGCGAGGATCGGGAAGATCCGGAACTGTGGGCGCGCTTGGAGCAGAAGCGTCGAACTGTTACCGTCATGGACAAAATGTGCAGCGGCTGCGGGGCCTGTGTTCCGGCCTGTACGAATCATGGCATTTCCCTTGTCGACGGCAAAGCGACGATCAGGCCTGAGGATTGTATCCTCTGTGGTTACTGCGCCGCGGCCTGCCCCGATTTTATTATCCGCGTGGTGTAAGCAGGTACTTTCATGATCAGTCTGGACCGGATACAGAAAGATTTTGACGCTCTGGCTCGCCTGGGTGGCTGCGCTGAGGGTGGGTGCACCCGACTTGCGTTCTCCGACGAAGATATGGCCGCGCGTGACTGGCTGGTATCGGCAATGACCGCTGCGGGGCTCTCTGTGCGCATCGACGCGGTCGGCAATATCTGCGGCCGCAGAGAAGGGGATACGGATCTGCCTGCGGTAATGCTCGGTTCGCATCTCGATACGGTCCCCGAAGGGGGACACTACGACGGCGTGGTTGGTGTGCTTGCCGCCTTGGAAGTGGCCCGCGCGTTGAACCTTCAGAACGTCTCAACCCGCCGACCTGTTGAGGTCGTGAATTTTTCTGCTGAGGAATCGAGCCGGTTCGGTCTGGCGACGATCGGCAGCAAAGCAATGATCGGGCAGCTTTCTGTCGCTGTGTTGAAAAAGCTCTGCGATGATCGTGGTCAGACTCTCTACCGCGTCTTGCTGGACAGGGGGCTGGCACCGGACGATCTCGCCTCTGCGGCCCTGATTCCGGGACAGGTCCATGCGTTTCTTGAGCTTCATATTGAACAGGGGCCGGTTCTGGAAGATGCCGGGGTCCCGATTGGCGTTGTCACCGCCATCGCTGCTGCAACACGCTTTAAGGTTGTGATCGAGGGTCACGCGGATCATTCCGGCAATACGCCGATGACGATGCGTAAAGATGCCCTGGCGGCGGCAAGTGAACTTGTTCTCGCGGTTGAACAGATCGCCGGGCAAGAGGCTGGACCCCATACCGTCGGAACCGTCGGCGCTCTTACGGTCGCTCCGGGGGCGATGAACGTGATCCCTGGGCGGGTGGAGCTGTGGATCGATCTGCGTGATATCGATTCTGCCAGTAAATCTGTCGCTGTGCAGCGAGTAATGGAAGCCATGACACGGATTGCCGAGAAACGTGGAGTGAAGATCGGTCATGAGCTGATCTGCGACGATCAGCCGGTTGTTCTGTCCGCGAAGATTCGCGCGGAAATTACTGCGGCGGTTAAAACATCCGGATTGGCTTCTATCGATCTGCCGAGTGGGGCCGGTCACGACGCGATGAATATGGCTGCGGTTACCGAGTCCGGTATGATTTTTATCCCCAGTATCGACGGCATCAGTCATAATGTTGCCGAACGGACCCGCATGGAAGATGTCTTTTTCGGAACACAGCTGCTATCGGCGGCGACATTGAGACTGGCTGACCAGTAGCTCGACCCGGATGTTAATCCGATGCTCCGCCCGATCGGCGGCGGCGTTTACATTCATGAGGTGAACAGATGACTTTTTCCCATTTTGACCAGGACGGTCAGGCCCACATGGTCGATGTCAGTCCTAAGGCGGTGACTCTGCGCAGTGCCGTTGCGCAGGCTGTGGTGATGATGCAACCGTCAACTCTGGAAAAAATCCAGCAGGGTGGCAGGGATGGAGCCACCGGCAAGGGCGATGTCCTTGGCGTTGCGCGACTGGCGGGAATCACTGCGGTTAAAAAAACGCCCGACCTGATTCCCCTAGCCCATCCTTTGGCGCTGCATCATATCAGCATCCGTTTTGATATTGATGTTGAGTCCAGCCGTATCGTGGTCAACTGCAGCGTCAAGGCCCTCGAGCGGACCGGCGTCGAAATGGAGGCCATGGTCGGAGCATCTCTGGCGGCCCTGACCATTTACGATATGTGTAAAGGGGTGGATCGCTCGATTTCGGTCGATGACGTGGCTCTGCTGTATAAGGATGGTGGCAAAAGTGGTGTCTACCGGCGCCAACAGGATGCGTCTTCAGGGGACGAATCCTGAATCTCGGGATGTGCATTCTCTGGTCTATTGACATAATCGGTCATACTGTAGAGCGACTCTTTGAGGAATGTTTTCTCCGGAGGTCGACAGCGTCATGAACCGCACCATTATGCACATCGATATGAACGCCTTTTTCGCCGCGGTTGAACAGCAGGCCGATCCTGCGCTACGCGGCAAGCCGGTGGTGGTAACTGGTCGCGACAAACGCACCGTTATCCTGACCGCCTCGTATGAAGCACGGACGTTCGGAATAAAAACCGGGATGCGTCTTGATCAGGCGTTTGCCTGCTGTCCTGATCTGATACGGGTTGCGGCCAACAATCGGGCCTATGCCGACGTTTCTGCAAAAATCATCGATATTTTCAAAGACTACACCTCGGATGTTGAGGTTTTTTCTATCGATGAAGCCTTTCTTGATGTGACCGGATCTTTGACCCTGTTCGGCTCTGATGAGGCGATTGCGCAGGCGATCAAGGCTCAGATCAAGAAGCGCTTCGGTTTGACCTGCTCGGTGGGGATCGCAGAGAACAAGTTGCTGGCGAAGCTCGCCTCGGGCCTCCAGAAACCGGATGGACTGACGCGGATCCCTCCGGAGCGGGTGACGACGATTCTTCACGATCTGCCCGTCTCCGCACTGTGCGGTATCGGTCCCAGTACTGCGGCCCGTTTGCAAGGCTTGGGTGTCACCACCTGCGGACAATTGGGCAACTATCCACCGAAGGTCCTTAAGCGGATTTTCGGGGTGATGGGCGAACGCCTGATTCTGATGGGGCGGGGTATCGATTCCCGGCCGGTTCAACCGACTCGCAACGATGAACCGGTCAAGTCGGTCGGTCATAGCATGACCCTGCGTCAGGACCTGACCGATTCCGCTGCTATCGGCAAAGTGCTGCTGCAGTTGTCTGAGATGGTGGGGCGGCGCGCCAGGCGCTATGGAGTAAAAGGAAGAACCGTTTCTCTGACCTTACGATACGCCGATTTTCACACCTTCAGCCGGCGACGGACCGGGACCGATCCCATCAGTCACAGCAGCGATATCTATAGCGCTGCGATGTCCATTTTAAGTCAGCTGATTCTCGAACAGCCGGTTCGTTTGATCGGGATCAGTCTCGAGGGGTTGCAGTACAGCAGCGAGCAGTATCCCCTGTTCGACGATGTTCGCCAGCGCCAATCCCTCACCGACGCGCTTGATCAGGTCAATGATCGGTTCGGTGAGTTTACCGTCATGGCCGGTTCACTGCTCGATGTCGGTGAAAAGGGCAGTGGCGTTATTTCGCCAGCCTGGCGACCCGACGGCATCCGCAATGTCAAAGTCCGTTGAGTCTTGAGTTGTGCCAGCAACATGGTATCGTTCACAATAAAGTAGCGCCTGTTTTCAGCTTGAAACCGCACAAGCACCACAACCAAGGAGGACCCGATGCGACACTTGGCGATGATCGTGGCACTGTTTTCCCTGTTGATGAGTTTTCCGATCGCGGCACTGGCCCTCGACGAGTACCAGTCCTACTTTGGAATCGATTACAACCTGACCGACCTTGAACCGGACAGGGGTGATGCACTCGATCTTGACGCCATTTCCGGTCGGTTTGGATCCTATCTCAATCGCAATACTGCCCTTGAGGCCAGGCTGGGATTCAGCGCAGCCGATGATAAACGCGCCGGTGTGGAGTACGAGCTCGATTATTTTGTCGGTGTCTACGCGCGGGGCATCCTGCCCTATGAGACCGTCGAACTGTACGGCCTGCTCGGTTTTACCCGTGCGGAGGTGGGGGTGAGTCCTGCCGGCGGTGCGCTCGATGGTGATGATACAGGTTTTTCATACGGGGGCGGGCTGGCGTTCAAGGTCGGCCCGCGGGTGGCGTTCAGTGTAGAATATCTGATGTTGATCGATTCTTCGGACTATGAGCTGTCAGCGACCAGCGTCGGTTGCCGTTATCATTTCTAGACGATATCGGAAGCGCTAGTGTGGCTCTGACTGCGCGATCCACTCGTTCAGCTCGCAAGCTAGTTCTTGCGGGAAATCGAGGAATTTCAGTCCCATGCCCGGTTCGTAGGGTGATTTCTTGTCATAGCGGCGTTTCCAGATAACTTCGCAGCGGCAGATGGCCGTTCTGCCCGGCGCAAAGGGGAGGGGGATTTCGACGTTGACCAGGGTGCCGGGTGACAGGGGATTGGTGGCGGCGATATACATCCCGCTGCTGCTGATGTTTTTGCTGTAACCGAAAAACACCTTCTTCCCGGTGTCGAGCTTTACCTTCTGGATCAGCAAGGGGATGCGCAGATCTGTGCGTCTTTGCTGTTGGATGTTGGCTTGACTCTGTTGCGATGGGTCATTCATGTCAACCTCCTCAGAAAATCACAAATCTTTCACACTTTATCATGCCTTTGCGGGTTTGTTCTCCGAAAAATATGACCATATTTCATTTCTGATAAATACACTGTTGACCGCACCGAAAAATGAACATAGATTCGCGCGTGAGTTGTCGCCTAAACCGCTAGCGTTTAACCAGTTGTAAACCGCCTAATTTGCAAGGATTGGTCGTATGTCTAC
>PKUC01000034.1 GCA_002868865.1 Desulfuromonas sp.
CCGTTGGCCATGATGATCCATGAGGGATCAAAACCGTACAGTTCGGCTGCCACCTGCCGGGCCTGTCGGCTGGCGGCGTCGGGATACTGGCGCAAACTGTTGCCGTCGCTGCCGAGCTCATTGCGGATCGCTTCAGCGACGTTCGGAGAAGGCGGGTAGGGGTTTTCGTTGGTGTTGAGTTTGATCCAGCCTTCTTCTTGCGGTTGGAAACCGGGGATGTAGCCTGCCATTTCGGCGATGTTTTTTCTAAAGGGAAGCATGGGGTCTCCGCTTATGTTTTTTGTGATGCCGATTAAGGGATCAAGGTCGTTGGTTGCCGGACCGACAGCCGACTTCGTTTTCTTTGATTCGCAAAGAAAACGAAGCAAAAGAAACTCTTTTTATTTCTTGTTCGAGCTGTCTCTGTGGGTTTTTCTGCGTTAAGCATGATAAACAGAGCTGCGCTGTTGCGACGTAAGGCGAAAGGCCCTAACGCGCAAAATCTGCGCGAATGGGTTTTCTATCTCCGGCGCAGGAAAATGGTCGCGGTGGTTCGGTCAACAGCATCCGTTTGTAAAATCAATATTCCTCTAAAACCTCATATTCAGTCGTGCGTCGGGCAGGTATAAATCCTCCCCCTCGAGCCAGCTCAATTACTTCATTCTTCGACATGCGGAACGAACACCCGGCTGCCGCGACGACATTCTCTTCCAGCATGGTGCCGCCCAGGTCGTTGGCGCCGAAGAAGAGCGCCGTCTGCGCCATGCGTGCGCCCTGTGTGACCCAGCTGGCCTGGATGTTTTCGATGTTGTCCAGCACGATCCGTGACAGTGCAAGGACCTTGAGATACTCTACCCCGCTGGCGGTTTCGCCACCAAGTTCGGTGTTGTCAGGCTGAAAGGTCCAGGGGATGAAGGCGGTAAAGCCGCCGGTTTTCTTTTGAATCGCACGGATGCGAAACAGGTGCTCGACGATATCTTCCGGTTTCTCCCGGCTACCGAACATCATCGTCGCCGTGGTCCGCATCCCCAGTTTGTGGGCCTGCTCCATCACCGCGGCCCACTGTTTCCAGCCAATTTTGTCGGGGGAGATCTCCTGACGTACGTCATCGACCAGCACCTCGGCCCCACCACCAGGGACCGAATCGAGCCCGGCGGCCTGCATCCGCTGCAGGCATTTTTTCATCGTGATTCCAGAGAGTCTGGCGATGTGGATCACTTCGGCCGGTGAAAGTGAGTGGATCTGCAGATTCGGAAAGCGGTCTTTGAGCTGGTGGAACAGATCCTCGAACCACTCGATGGTCAGCGTCGGATGCAGCCCACCCTGCATCAGCAGCTGGGTGCCGCCGTTGTCGACCAGCTCCTGTACCTTGGCGAAGATGGTGTCGCGATCAAGCAGGTAAGCGTCGTTGTCTTCCGCGTTGCGATAGAACGCGCAGAATTTGCACTTGGATTCACAGATGTTGGTGTAGTTGACATTGCGGTCAACGACGAAGGTCACCCGGTTGTGCGGATGCCGATCGCGCCGGATGCCGTCCGCCAGCTTTCCCAGCGCGAGCAGGTCGGCTTCTGTCAGCAGATAAAGGGCGTCTTTGCGGGTCAGCGGTTTGCCCGCGTTAATTTTTTGAGTGATCCTGGTCAACATAAAAGCTCAGTATGTCTTTAATTCATGGTAGAGGGTGTCCCGTTCGACCGGAATGCGGCCTGCTTTGCGGATCATGTCGATAATCTGCTGTTTGCTTAGGGACTGCGGAGACTCGGCTCCGGCGTCGTGGCCGATCTGCTCTTCGACCACGGTGCCGTCCAGATCGTTGACGCCGAAGGCCAGAGCGACCTGAGAGATCTTGAGGCCGAGCATGACCCAGTACGCTTTGACATGCTGAAAATTATCGAGGTAAAGGCGACTGATGGCGAGAGTTTTCAGCGCATCCACCCCGCCGACACCGACCGCTTTTTCGATCCGGGTATTTTCTTTCTGAAACGCCAGCGGGATAAAGGTCTGAAAACCGCCGGTGCGGTCCTGTAGCTGCCGTAGTTTGGAGAGGTGATCGACACGGTCGGCGGCGGTTTCGATGTGACCGAAGAGCATGGTGGCGTTGCTGCGCAGCCCGGCGTTGTGAACCAGCTCGGTGACTTCCAGCCAGCGCTCGCCGGATATTTTTTCGGCGCAGAGTTGGGCGCGGACCGGTTCTCCGAGAATTTCGGCGCCGCCGCCGGGCAGGGAATCGAGACCGGCCTGTTTGAGCCGTTCGACGACACGCTCGATGCTTAGTTCGGCGACTTCGGAAAAATAGTCGATCTCCACAGCGGTAAAGGCTTTGATGTGAAGACGGGGGCGGTCGTCTTTGATCGCTTCGAGCATTTCCAGATAAAATTCAAAGGGGAGGTCGGGGTGCAGCCCTCCCACCATGTGAATTTCGGTGGCGCCGTTATCTGCGGCGTCGCGTGCCCGTTTACGGATCTCCTTAAGGGCCAGGGTGTAGCCGCCTTTCTCGCCCGTCTCTTTGGAGAAGGCGCAGAACGCGCAGCGGTTGACGCAGACGTTGGTGTAGTTGATGTGGCGGTTGACGTTAAAAAAGACCCTGTCGCCGTTTTTTTTGCGGTTGACCTGTGCCGCCAGTTCGCCGATGGCGAGCAGGTCGTTGGATGCGAACAGGGCGAGCGCATCATCATCGCTGATGCGGATGTTTTTTTCGATGTTCTGACTGATTCGTGCGAAGAGGTTGTCCATCTGAGCTACACCTTGTGATGCTTTCGGTTGTGAGGGGTTGTGCGGTCTGCCATGTGTGTGATTCAGTGCGTACCCCAGCGTTTAAACAGCTGATGTTCGATCTCCAGGCTGTCCAGGATTTTGCCGACAACGAAGTCGATTAAGTCCTCTAGCGTTTCGGGCTGCTGGTAAAAAGCGGGCATCGCTGGAAGGATCTGGGCCCCGGCTCTGGAGAGACGCAGCAGGTTTTTCAGATGCAGCTGGTTAAAGGGGGTTTCCCGTGGGACCAACAACAGCTTTTTTTGCTCTTTGAGGGCGACATCGGCGACCCGTTCCAGCAGGTTATCGGACAAACCGGCGGCGATACGGCCGGCGGTGCCCATCGAGCAGGGGCAGATGACCACCGCGTCCGGTGCGTTAGAGCCGCTGGCGACCGGGGCGAAGAAATCATCGATCGCATAATGGCGGAGCTGGTTGTCAGCGGAGAAATGGTCGCGCAGTTGCTGGTGGCAGGTTTCTGGATCTTTTTCGAGGCACAGCGTGGTTTCGTGGGCCATTACCTGCCGACCGGCATCACTGATCAGCAGACTGACCTGCTGTCCACCCTGCAACAGTTCTTCGATCAGGCGCAGGCCGTAGATCGAACCTGACGCACCGGTTATGCCGACTACAAAATGGTTCATTGTTTCAGACCGTTGCATCGATCAGGGTGAAGAGAAAAATGGTAACACTGATATAGCCGTTCATATTGAAGAATGCGGCATCTAGTTTCGACAGGTCCTCTGCGGACACCAGGCGATGTTCGTAATAGAGCATCGCAGCGACGACGATGATGCCGGCAAAGTAGATCCAGCCGAGGCCGCTGCCGGGCATCACCAGCAACAGAAAAAACAGCATCAGCACGTGGAAGATGCGCACCAGCTGCAGGGACCGTGCGACGCCGAGTCGAGACGGGATCGAATGGAGCCCCTTGCTCTGGTCATAGTCGACGTCCTGCAAGGCGTAGAAGATGTCGAAGCCGGCCACCCAGAACAGCACCGCCAGCCCGAGGAAGATGACCGACAGACCGATGTCGCCGCGCAGGGCGATCCAGGCTCCGACGGGGGCAGCGGCCAGACAGATGCCGAGAACAACATGAGCCAGAGCGGTAAAGCGCTTGCAGTAGGCGTAGAGCACAAACAGTCCGATGGCGATCGGCGCCAGTGAAAAGCAGAGCGGGTTGAGCATCCAGGCCGCCAGCAGAAACAGCGCCAGCGACACCAGAATAAAGAGCCAGGCTTCTTTACTGCTGATCTTGCCCGCGGGGATATGACGCTCGGCGGTCCGCGGGTTCTCCGCATCGATGTTGGCGTCGATCAGGCGGTTCAGTCCCATCGCCCCACTGCGGGCTCCGACCATGGCGAGACAGATC
>PKUC01000017.1 GCA_002868865.1 Desulfuromonas sp.
ACGCCGGTGTCCTTGCAGAACGCCTGAACGATCGGCAGAAAAGCGTAGGTCGCCAATGCCGGTGCTTCATCAATTTCTGACCAGATAATCTTTGCCATTCTTTTCTCTCCTTATTAAAGAATATGTGCCTGTACTCGAGGAGGCTGAAAGACCTAGCCCCCAGAATGCCTCAACCAAAAATAATCTTTTATTATCAGTAACTTAAAAAGAAAAAGAGGCTTCAAAGGACTCCTGAAGCGCTGTATACAGTATACAAACTGTCCACAGCTGTCAAGCAATGTTGGTCCCCAAGAACGCCTGACATTCATTTTTCGCTATTCTCTGGCAGATAGTTTCGCAGACATTAAAACAGGTCACGAAACAGCCTATACACACAAACAACGCATTAACAATGCGGAAGGACCAACCCCACAAAAAGAAAAGCCCGTCTCAACAGAACGCGAGACGGGCAATTTCCCTTTTGCGGATGTACGATGCACAACTTATTTAAACAGTGTCGAAGCGCGCGCTTCGTCGCGCGCAGCCTCCTTCTCCTCTTCGGTTTTATCACGCGGAATCAGAAACACCTGTCCCGGAAATATCTGTCGAGGATCTTTAATCTGATCCCTGTTTGCTTTATACACCAGCGGCCAAAGCAGCGGATCCGCGTATACCTCGGGCCGGCCAGCAATCGTCGACAGGGTCTCGCCCTCACCTACCTGTATTTCATTCACGGGGCGGGGCACCTTCACGGCATCCTTGGATGGTAACTGCTGAGACACCGTTGCCTGTCGCATACGTTCCCGTTTGCGCTGCGCTTTTAGTTCGGCTTCAGTCGACTCGCGTAACGCACGCTGGGCGCGTAATTCACGGAGCCGCTTCTGCTTGATATCGGAGGTAAGTGCCAAGGCCTCGAGTGAGTACTGACGGGAAAGGCGCAACGACTCACGCGCTAGATCGGTGTCACCAGAGCGAATTTGTACTTCGGCATTTTTGAGCGTCATCAACGCCAGATCATATTCCTCTGCGGCCAGTCGTGACGCACCAGCGACATAGGCACGATCAACCAGAGCACGGGCAGGTGCCAGGTCGACCCTGGCCGTCGGCACACAGCCAAAGCAGAGCACGGCCACAACGGCAACGGCGCAGCTCTGCAACAGAACATAAATCGGATTAGCCATTAAAAACCCCGTCCAAACGAATTACTTGGACTGGCGACGGAGACGGACACCCAATTCCTGCAGCTGCTTTTCATCCACCTCGTTGGGGGCTTCGGAAAGCAGGCAAGTCGCCTTCTGGGTTTTCGGAAAGGCAATCACGTCGCGGATCGAATCGGCTCCGGTCAGGATCATCATCAGCCGATCCAGTCCGAACGCAATCCCGCCGTGCGGGGGCGCACCGAAACTCAGGGCGTCGAGCAGGAACCCGAACTTCTCTCGCGCTTCCTGATCGTCGATACCCAGCAGGCTGAACATTCTGCTCTGAACCGACTGATCGTGAATACGGATACTGCCGCCACCAACCTCGGAACCGTTCAGCACCAGGTCGTAAGCCTGTGCACGAGCCTTGCCCGGCTCGGTATCGAGCAGCGGGATATCCTCTTCGAGAGGGGCGGTAAAAGGGTGATGGACGGCGACATGACGTTTTGCCTCGTCGTCCCACTCCAGCAGCGGGAAGTCCGTCACCCAGGCAAACTGGTAGTTCTCTTTGTCCGCGAGGCCCAGTTTTTGCCCAAGGTGGGCACGCAGTCGGCCAAGGGCTTCATTGGTAATCCGCGCGTTATCAGCGACGAATAGCAACAGGTCGCCAACTTCGGCACCGAGAGCCTGATTCAGCGCCGCCAGTTCATCATCATTAAAGAACTTGGCAATCGGAGACTGCCAGCCCTCTTCGGTCATCTTGACCCAGGCCAAGCCCTTCGCACCGTAGATCTTGACGAAATCGGTCAGATCGTCCAACTCTTTGCGAGAGAAGGTCGCTCCGGATTTCACGTTCAGCGCCTTCACCAGGCCGCCCTTGTCAGCAACATCGGCAAACACTTTAAAGCCACAGTCCTTAACGATCTCGGTCAACGATACCAGTTCCATATCGAAACGCAGATCCGGATTGTCGACACCGAACCGGTTGAGCGCCTCGGCGTAAGTCAGACGAGGCATCGGCAGGGTCAGCTCAACACCTAACGCCTCCTGGAAGATCTTGGCAATCAGCCCCTCCATCACCGACATCACCGTCTCGCGATCGACGAAGCTCAGCTCACAATCGATCTGGGTAAACTCGGGCTGGCGATCGGCACGCAGGTCCTCATCGCGAAAACATTTCACGATCTGAAAATAACGATCAAAACCGGACACCATCAGCAACTGTTTGAAGAGCTGTGGGGACTGAGGCAGAGCATAAAAATTCCCCGGGTTCACACGGCTGGGGACCAGATAATCTCGCGCGCCTTCAGGTGTACTCTTGGTCAGCACCGGGGTCTCGATCTCAACGAAACCGTTATCATCCAGATAGTTCCGTACGGTCTTCGCTACCAGGTGGCGCATCAGCATATTGTTTTGCAGCGCAGGACGACGCAGGTCCAGAAAGCGATATTTCAGACGGATATTCTCCGCAACCTCGGTATGCTCATCGAGCATGAAGGGGGGGGTCTCAGCCCGATTCAAAATTTTCAGTTCGTTGACCTCGATTTCGACCTCACCGGTTTTCATCTTCGGGTTGATGGTCCCTTCCGGTCGAGGAGAAACCTTGCCGCGAGCCGCGATGACAAACTCGTTGCGGATCTGCTCCGCTTTTTTGTGTGCGAGCGGATCACGGTCCGGATCGAGCGCCAACTGAACAACCCCTTCACGATCACGCAGGTCGATAAAAATCAAACCGCCATGGTCACGTCGGCGTTGCACCCATCCCATCAGACAGACGTCTTCGCCCATCTCGGCCGCAGTCAGAGCACCACAGAGATGCGATCTTTTCCAGTTTCCCAGCATATCGTTCAAAACAAACCTCCATCGGCCCTTCTGACCGTGTATTGGTGTATCGACAAAAAGAGTGAATTATAAAGAAGCGACCCGTCAGGTCAAGTAGAAGCCGCGTGAAAATCGATCTCAGGGACGATCCCGCCGTTGAAACAAATCCGGCGGGAGATTATCTCCGCGCTGAGAGCTCTTCAACCAGTGAATCGAGCGCGATCTGATCCTGCGTGCTCTGATCCATATCCTTGAGTTCGGCCCTTCCAGACTGCAGTTCGCTTTCCCCCATAATCACGGTAAAGCGGCTCTTCAGTTTATTGGCGCGGCGCATCTGCGCCTTGAGGCTCTTCCCCTGATAGTCCATCTCGGCGCGGAATCCATTGCGCTGCAACTCGGTCATCAGCACGAACGCCTTCTGCGCGGCTTCTTCGCCCAGCGCCGCCAGAAATAGATCCGGGCGGGCGGTCTGCGCCTGAGCGTCATCTTTCATCAAAACCAGGCGTTCCAGGCCGATGGCAAAGCCGATCCCCGGCAGAGACGGTCCACCCAGACTTTCTACCAGGCCATCGTACCGCCCTCCGGCGGCGACAGCATTTTGTGAACCCAATTGATCCGTGACCAGCTCGAAGGTCGTCCGCACATAGTAGTCAAGCCCTCTGACCATCCGCTCGTTGACGCTGAACGGCACCGCCAGCTCATCCAGCAGGCTCTGTACCTGAGCGAAATGCTCGTCACATTCGCCACAGAGGTGCTCCAGTACCGATGGCGCATCAAGGGTCGCCTCTTTACAGCCTGAAGCTTTACAGTCGAGCACCCGCAGGGGATTGGTGGTATAGCGGCGCTGACACTCGTTACAGAGCGACACGAGGCGTGCTTCGAGATAGTCAATCAACGCTTGACGGTATGTGGGACGGCAGGCCGGACAGCCGAGAGAATTGATCTGCAGGGCGACCGATGAAATTCCGATATCCTGAAAATAATGATGCAACATCGCCAGAACCTGTGCATCGATCTTCGGATCTTCCACACCGATCACCTCGGCACCGATCTGGTGAAACTGACGATAGCGTCCCTTCTGCGGACGCTCGTAGCGAAACATCGGGCCCATATAATATAGCTTTGAGACCGGATCGAGGGTATTGAGGCGATTCTGGATAAATGAGCGCATGACCGGCGCAGTCCCTTCGGGACGCAGGGTCAACGAGTTGTCGCTCTTATCATTAAAGGTGTACATCTCCTTTTCGACGATGTCGGTCGTCTCCCCGATCGACCGGCAGAAGAGCTCGGTCTTTTCAACAATCGGAGTGCGAATCTCAGAAAAACCGAAAGCCCCGAACACCTCACGAGCCCGACGTTCAAGAAATTGCCAGGTCTCAACCTGCCCCGGCAAGACATCGTTCATCCCCTTAATTGCAGTGATACTCACGTCGTACGTCCTTTGCACTGCCCGACTTGGCACATCGGACATGAAAAAAACAAGGGCGTTCATGCCCTTGTCTAATGATGATCAGTGTCTACACTCAGCCCCCTCAGGCGACGCGCTTAGCTCACCCCTTATCGATTTCTGTCACACCACGGATGACATTCCGCACCCGCTTGCCAGCATACATAGCCTGATCAGCAAGATCGAGCAGCTGTTTCTGGTTGGTCGCGTCCGATGGGAATGTGGCGTACCCGGCGGTGACGGTCAAGTGACAGGGGGTATTCATATCCTGCAGAAACACATGCGTATCGATCACCTTGCGGATCCGCTCGGCAATCGCCCTGGCCGTATTCGCGTCAGCATCGACCAGAATCGCTGCAAACTCATCGCCGCCGAAGCGGAACAGGGTATCGACTTCGCGCACGCACTGACGCAGCAGCACCCCGACCTCACGCAGAGCGGCGCTACCACACATGTGACCGTGGTTGTCATTGACCCCCTTAAAATGGTCCAGATCGAGAAACAGCAGGGAAAACTGCAGCCCGTAGCGCAGCGATCGGCGCACCTCATGATCGAGCGCCATCTGCAGATAACGGTGATTGTAGAGTCCGGTCAGATCATCAGTGTGCATCAGATCCTGGGCACTCTGGTAGCGACAGGCGTTGTTAAAGCTGATGACAATCTGCTCGGACAGATAATGAACCGCGTCGCAGGTGCTGCCCTTAAAAGAGCTCAAGCGGGGCGCGTTCATGACCACAATTCCACCCCGCAGTTCATCGTCAACCTTCAGAGGCAGCAAACCGATGGCACTGAACGACATCGCCGCGGATGAGAAGTGCTCACACTGCGCTCCGGACAGCCGGGTAAAGCCCACGGTCGATTCAAAAAGATCAAACAACTGCTCCGGCAAATCCCGGGCCTGCACCGACTCGATCCCCACCAGACCGTGAAAAACGGGGCCGCTGCTCTGATCGAGCAAAAAGCCGAAACCGGTTCCGCCGCCCAGTTCAGCGAGTAAGCGCTCGAGGGCCTGAGGCAAAAGAAGTTCAAGGTCGATCAGCGAAGCGAGATCTTGACCGGACTGAAAAAGCTGGATCTGACTCTTTAGCTGCTGGTTTTCATCGAGAAGACGGCGCTGATCGATACAGTTGCGCACCAGGTGGCGCAGCTCCCCGACATCAAAAGGCTTTAGCAGATAATCGTGAGCACCGTTTTTGAGCGCAGCAATCGCAGTTTCGATGCTGGCGTGACCGGTCATCAGGATAACCTCAGGAGAATTGAGCATTGACCGGGCGGCTTTCAACACCGCCAACCCGTCTTTCGCTGGCATCACCATGTCGGTCAGGACAAGATCGATCCCCCCTTCGGCAATACGCTGTATCGCGGTTTCACCGTCTTCGCAGACATCGACGCGATAACCGTCTTCCGACAACTGTTCACGGTAAAGCTCGCGAAAAAACAACTCATCATCGACAATGAGAATATTGGCCTGTTTCATAAAAACAATAAACTCCCGTAAGTAGGAGAATTTTTAGCAGGACCGGTGATAACTGTCAACGGAAAAGCCCGTTTTCCCAGTGCTTCACCTCCCACCCGAAACCGCTGCTCACAAAGCGCAAGGTACCGTCCAGATCGGTACGATACAGCTGCCCGCCCGACCGATCGACCAGTGCGGAAACAGTGCTTGACGGCAAGCGATAGCGATTCCGGTAGCCGACCGACACCAGAGCATGGGCGGGGCTGTAAGCTTCTATCAGTTGCTGCGCACCGGAATGACGACTGCCGTGATGAGGTATTTTCAACAACGACACCAACGCTGGCCGACCCGTAGAGAGCAGTTCGGCGGTCGAAGTCTGTTCGAGATCACCGGTCAACAGCACGCTCTCTTGTCCCAGCGAAGCGGAGACGACAACTGAGCGATCGTTCTCAGCCCGCCCTTCACGTCGGGGGACAAAAACAGCAAGTTCCACGCTGCCCCACCCCGGCAAATCCGTCCAACCATGGAAAAACTGACGAACAGGGATGTTCCGTACCGTCAGCACCTGCCGTAGCGCTGCAGTCACATCATCAAGTGATCCCGCGTACCAGAACTGTCCGACCGAAAACTTATCAAGAAGATAGACGAGCCCCTTGCTATGATCAGGGTGGTTATGGGTCAACAGAACCGCATCAAGCCGATCGACGTCCAAAGCCCCCAGCGCCGGAGCCAACAGACGCTCACCAACATCAAAGCTGTCACCGTAAAGGCCGCCGCCATCAACCAGAATATGCCGTGAATCATCAAACGAAATCAGTATCGATTCCCCCTGACCGACTGAGAAAGCGGTCAGTGAGAGCCTCGTCCCTCCCCGGAGCGGAACAGAAACCAGAGCCAGCAACAGTAGCATGGCAGCGGCGCGATAACCGCGTCGGAGCGGCACAAAGAGTAGAAACACCCCGATCGCGACCGCCAACCACTCGCCGCGACTGAAGTAAATGGTCATGGCCCCCAGGCCCGACAGGGATGCCACCCAATCCGTAGCACGGAGGACAAACTCCAGAACCAGTGAACAGCCAAGAAATAAAAATGTCGCAACCGCAGGAAAAACCGACGAGGTCGCTACCCCCAGCAGACCCAGCGGAACCGCCAGGAAAGTGACCGGAGGGATCGCAATGAGATTATTCAGCAGACCCGCTAGCGAAATCTGATGAAAATGAAGAAGAACAAGCGGAGTCGTCGCCGTAATCGCCGCCAGAGACACCACCAGTAACTGCGCACCCTTTTTTATCGGCCACCACGTAGATCCGCCGATATTCTGCCAGTACCGCCTCCAACTGATAATACCGAACGCACCGGCAAAGGAGAGTTGAAACGACGCCTGCCACAACGCCAAAGGTTCCAGCAGGAGAAAAATCAGGGCAATTGACGCCAGCAGAATTGGCGGTGCAACCTGGCGACGACTGAGTAGAAAAACAGCCACACAGAGACAGGCGGCAAAAGCCCTGCGGGTCGACAACGCATCACCGGTTAACAGCAGATAGCCAAACAGCACCGGCAAAAGAACAATAGGCAACACCCGCCGGGGTGGTTTCCACAGCAGCAGATGACGACTTTGCCGATAGAGGGGCAAAAGCAATCGATAGAGAAAAAGGGCCAACAGGCCAAGATGAAGTCCGGAAATGGCAAACAGGTGAGCCACGCCGGAGGCCGCTAACCGGCGACGCTGGTCAACCTCCAGCGCGCCCCGCTCACCGAGCGTCAGGGCGCGCACAAAGGGTGCCATCGCACCCTCTACGGAGCGTTCAATCAGGATCGAGCAGGCGTGTCTCCACCGGGCAATCGATCTGAGAAGGCCCGGCGCGCCGTCGGCATAGACGACCAGTGCAGAGCGATCGGGCAGATATGCGGTTGTCCAGATGCCGGAATAGGCCAGATGACGGGGCATATCAAACTCGCCGGGGGTTCCAAACGATCGGGTCCGGCGTAATCTGCTGCGGAATCGGATACGATCACCCGGCAGCAGACCGGCAGCGTCATCCGCCAGATAGAGCCGGACGTGGCCCGTCACCTGAGCGAAGATGCCCCGTTCACCGACCTTCTGCGCAGCGAAATCGATACGGCTCCGATCACGGCCGGATGCCTGGACCCGGATCACAGTCCCTTCGACAACTACGGGATCGGAACCAGCATAGCGATCGATCCGAGATAGATCCTGGGGAGGGGAAAGCAGCAAAACCGCACGAGTCAAGGCGATGGAGAACAGAAGCATCACCAGCAGCACCGTGCCGGGAATGCGCCGTTGCCTGAAGAACAGCCACAGCGGCAGAAGAGCGAAGGGGATCAACCAGAAGCGCTGTGGAAGCGCTTCAACGTCGATAAACGGGCCGACCAGCAGGCCGGCCACATAGGCAACCAGAATACCGATAACCGGTTGCACACCCCCTCCTTTGTAGAATCCGGCTGGCGCTACCCCGCTGCCGCCTTCTGAGATTGCTTGGTCTCCATATCACGGATAAACTTCTCCGCCAGCGCGACATCCGCCTTGCTGCCGATGAAAACCGGCGCACGCTCATGGATATGCTCGGGGACAAGGTCGAGAATCGGCCCATGACCGGTAGACGCTGCACCACCGGCCTGTTCTACCAGATATGCCATCGGACTCAATTCGAACAACAGCCGCAGTTTCCCTTTGGGTTTCTGCTGCAAATGGGGATAGAAGAAGATCCCCTGCCCTTTTAGCAGAATCTGATTGATATCGGGAACAAAGCCACCGCTGTAACGCAACTTGACACCGCGCTGTTCAAGCTGCTGGACAAAAGCCTCAGTGCCTGGAGTATAGAGATTACGCTGCCCCCCCGGTGAGTACAGACTTCCTTGCGGACAGATCTGGATATTCTCCTGCACCAGATTGTATTCCATCAGGTGGTTCATGCTGAATTCATGAACACCGTTGCCGGTGCTGTAAACCAGCGTGGTCCGCGGTCCATAAAGGATGTACATGGCCGCGACCTGATTGCGACCGGACTGCAGCAGATCACACCCGGAAAAAATAGAGATAATGGTCCCAACCGCAAGGTTGACATCAACCAGCGATGACCCATCGAGAGGATCGTAAGCAACCGAGTATTTACCTTCACAATCGGGTGAGATCGGAATGATCTCATCCTCTTCCTCGGACATCATATTGGCGACGACACGCGAATGATCGAGTCGCTTACGCAGAATCCGATCCGCCAGAACATCGAGCGCCAGTTGCTGCTCACCGTAAAGGTTCGATGTCCCTGCCACCCCGAGATCGCCGGTTCGGATCGAGTTGATGATATACTTGGAGGCCTCGGCGATCTCGCAGATCAAGTGGACGAGATTATCTTCAACATCACTCTCGCGCAGATGACGACGCAGATCTATCTGAAATTTTGATTTGCCGGGTTCAGCCATCGGTTAACAACCCCTTTTCAGTAATTAGGCGATTCGAATATATAAATAGATAAAAGACATCAGTATGGAGGATAATTACTTTTCAGTGTGCCCTTATAACCCAGATCCTTCGGCGCAGCAAGCCTCGACTGAGACGCGCTTGTTTTCAGAGACGCCGGTGGTATAATTCTGCCAGACAACACCTACTGAGCCTCCCTGCGAAAGGAATACTCCATGAACAAAAACGATCAGGAGCAGACACCTTCAACCTCTGAGAAACTGTGGAAAGCAACACGCCACACCTTCAGCGCCGCAACCTTCAAGGCAAATCAGTACAAGCAGGTCGTACAAAAAAAAATCGACCTCGGCGCCGTTCACCGCAAGATCGACCATCTCCACTCGGAACTCGGCAAACAGATCGATGATTGCAGAGCCGCGGGGCACAGTCAAATTCTTGAGCGGGACGATGTGGTGCAGATTCTCCATAAGTTGGACAGCCTGAAAAAAGCGGCCGCCCTGCTCGAGGAAGAAATCGAATCGATCCGCACCGAACTGCCCCCCGAAGATCAGGACAGCGCTGAACAGGCTGAAGACATCGAGCCCGAAACCGAGACCGAGACCGACGAACAAAAGCGCACAGATAGAGAATCCGAATAAGCGGTCATACCGGCACAAACGACTACTGTGGCAACTGATCTTTCCAGTTCTGCGCGAGGCTCTCATAGTCCACGGCATAGACGCCTACGGTCTGATCGATCGCCGGGCCGAGGGCCACGCCTGTCCCTAAGGTCGTTAACAGGTCGCGCAGCTGAAACCAGCCGAACTCGTCCAGCAGATAACGGACAAACGAATAGCTCTGCAAATAGGCGATCTTCACCCGTGACCCACTGAATTTACGGTTGAGATCTTCCAGCTCAGCCCAGGCGAACAGCTCACCCCGGACAGAGAACTCCGCCAGGATTTCTATAGACGGGGTCCTGTGTTGGGCCGCCGCAACCTCAGCCAAGCCTTCACTCAACCAGAACGGCAGATGCGTCCCGGCCAGTTCGTGGGCGACCACGTGCATATACTCATGGAACAGCAACCCCTTCACCCGCGTATCGACCGAAGTTAAGCCCCCTGCAGGCAAACGTATTTTACCGTCGTACAACCCCGATACCCAGTCAGGGGAACCCGTCAGTCCGTCAAAGTCCTTATCCGCATAGATCAGAACCGGAACCTGTCGCTGCGGATAATGATCCAGCTGGTAACCGACCCAGTTGTATGCATCTTCCAGCACTTCAAGAATATCGTTGCTGAGTTCCGTAGATACCTGCCCGTCGTAACTGAGAACAAAATGTCCTCCGTAGCCCTTCTCCATCTGGCTCTCAACGGCGAGTTCCTGCCGAGCCTTCTCGAGGTGGCCTGCAATCAGCTGATTCTGTGAGTCAAGCTGCAGCGCGCGCTCCCACACCTCAATCGCCTCACGGACACGATCGGTACGGTCATACAAACGACCGAGCAACCAGAGGACCTGAGGCTCATCACCGTTCATCGCCCAGGCTTCGTTCAGTTCTGCTTCGGCATAGAGATAATCGTTGTTCCCCAGCAATGCCACACCACGATTTAACCAGAGGCGACTCTCCTGACCGTCATACTGCTTGCCACGGTCCAGAACCTCTGCAGCCTGCTGAAAATCCTTTTGCTGAATCAACTGCTTCCCCAGCAGAAGGTGGGCCTGCCCGAGGTTGTAGAGGAGCACCTCAGATCTGGGCTGGATCTCCAGAGCCTGCTTTAGAAGTTCAAGCGCCGCGGGATACTCGCCCTGCTGCATCTTTTCAACAGCCCTCTGGTTCAACACATAAGATGGGCGCTCCGCCGCAATCGCAATACCACCACTCGAGCAACAGAGCCAGCACAGCAAAACGGCACAGAAAGCAACAGAATTTTGCATAGCAGCCCTTAAGATTCTACAGGAAAGTCACACCAGAGCAGGGTCGCACCCACCACCGCCAGCGGAATGCAGAAAAACTGCAACAGCGGGATCGCCAGCAAACAGAACACACCGCAGCCGAAACCGAGCATCAACACGGGCCGCTTGAACACATAACCCTGCTGACCACTGAAGGCCATCTGCTTGCGCATCAACACAAACGCAAGATATTCCACAACCAGAAAAAACAGGGTAAACAGGGGCGCGGCAACAGCATAAACCGGCGGTCCGAAAGCAGGCATCAAATTGACCATAAACAGAGCGATCATCCCGCCGATAAAAAACACCTGTTTCTTCAACTCGACACCGATCGCGTGACGGGCATCGGACCAGAACCGCGTAAAAGAAAAGGGCTGATCGGACGTCATCCCCGTCACCAACTCCTCGACCCGCTCGGAGAGGATTTCATTAAATGGAGACGCCAGCAAATTGCCCACCACGGTAAAGGAGAAGAACACCAGTACCGCCGTCAACAAAAAGGCAACTATCCACACCAGATAATTCAGCAGGATCCAGTACCACGCCTCTCCACCCGGCAGATATCGATCCAACAGGCCGTCGAAGAGATCGATCCCGAAATAGACCCCCAGCGAAAAGATCAGTAGGTTGATGGCAAACGGAACAGCGAGATACTTCAGCAGGCCAGGTCGGGTGAGTAAAAACCGAGCAGCCCGGAATGGATAGGCAAAACCACGACCGAAGCTGGCGATCGGCTGGACCGTCACCGATCCGACACACTCGATCATAATTCCTCCTTGGAGACCTTCAGTCCCTCTTGCAGGGTCGGATACTGCAACACGACCTCCAGCCTCTTCAGCAGACGGCTGTTATCCATGCGCCGCGATTCCTTTAAGTAAGACAGCATCAGCGGATTCATCTCCCGCTCCGCCTCGGCCATGCTGATCTGACGAGGACGCGGCAGATCGTACAGATCGGCTACGGCGGTAAAATAGTCGGTCATGGTACTCTGCTGCCCGTCGCAGACATTAAACAGCTCCCCGTCTATGCCCTTTTCCATCGCCGCCAGACAGACCTGCACCAGATCGAAGGCGTGAATCCGGTTGGTATAACCACCTTCGCCCGGTAACAACACCGGGTGCCCCTGCATAATGCGCGACACCGGCAGACGTCCCGGCCCGTAGATCCCTGTCACCCGCAGAATCACCAGCTCAAAACCGAGCTCGTCGGCCTTCTCGCGCAGCTGCTGCTCCGCGCTGGCCCGCCGCTGCGCCCGCGCTGTCTGCGGGTTGATCGGCGTTTCCTCGGTCACCACATCGCCACCGCAATCACCGTAGACACCGCTGGTACTGATATAGACCATCTTGGACGGGCAGTTCTGCGACGACAGTCTGCGACAGAGGTTCAGAGTGCGGTAGCAGCTTTTCCCCCCACCCTGCGGCGGCATAAAGTGGAACACCTGCTGGCCCTGCACATCGAGATCAGGGGTATCCTCCTGATAGTCAAAATTTCCGATAACCGGATCGAATCCCAACGTGGCAAGCGCGGCCGCGCTCTCTTCATTTCTGGCTGTCACCTGCACCCGACAGCCCCGTTCCAGTAGAAGCTGACCGACCCGACGACCGATATCGCCACAACCGACGATGGTAATCCCAGCACCTATTTCATTTTCCATAAACTAGAGTTCCTCCCTATGCCAGACTCTTACTGACAATCTCGTAGAGATCCCGCGACAGCTTTTCGGCCTGCATCCGTTCCAGCTGTTCTTTCATCAGTTGGCGCCGCTGCGGTTCCATCCGTCTCCAGCGCAAAAACGGGCTGGCCAGACGAGCGGCAATCTGGGGATTTTTGGCGTCGAGCAAGAGAATTTGATCGGCCAGCAGCCGGTAGCCGCCGCCAGCGATACTGTGAAACCCGGCCAGGTTTCCGGCAGCGAAGGCCCCGAGCAGCGAGCGGACCCGGTTGGGGTTTTCCAGAGTGAAGGCCGGGTGGCGCATCAGTTCGCAGACCTCATGCAGCACCGACTCACGATGCGCCAGCGCCTGCAAGCTGAACCATTTGTCGATCACCAGCGGATGCGCCCGCCAACGCTGATAAAAATCATCAAGAACCGTATCGCGATCTTGGTAGTCACCACCAACCAGTGCCGCAAAAGCCGCCAATCGGTCGGTCATATTATCGGCGGTCCGATACTGTTGAAGGCAGATCTCATCGATTTCTGGATCATTGAGCAGCATCAAGCTGTGCAGGCAGAACCCAGTAAGGCTGCGCTGACCGATCTGATGCGAATCCAAAACATAGGGTTGATCGCTGCGCGCTTGGCGGTAACGCTCCAGCAGCAGTTCGCGATTCTGCTGTGCCAGCTCTTTGCGGGCTCGGTTGCGAACCGCGCGGATCGCCGCCGGGTCGATCTCATCCATCTGTTCGGCCAGATAGAGTTCTCCGGGCAGGGTCAACATCTGACTGAGCAGACTGGGATCGGCATCACGATCGGCCAACGCTTTTGTCCAGGCATCAACAAACGGCGCGCTTAACCGCACATCTGCGCCGTGCGCCCAGTCAGTGAGCATGCGGCGCAATTCCTGTCCGGCGAGCACCTGCCCCGCCTCCCAGCGGTTGAAGGCGTCGCTGTCGTGCGCCAAGCGGAAAGCGAGCGTCTGCGCATCGTCATCAGTCTCCAACCAGACCGGCGCGGAAAAACCGCGCAGCGCTGAGAGAACCGACGGCTGATCAATATCAACAAAGGTGAAGCTCTGCTGTTCTGCGGTCAATTCGAGAACGCGCTGACAGCCTCCAGGCACGGGCTCTCCGGCCAGGGTCAGCGGCAATTCGCGCCCCTGCGGGTCGAGCAGACCGATGGCAACCGGAATGTGGAACGGCTGTTTTTGAGCCTGACCCGGTGTCACGGGGCAGCTCTGCGTCAAATGGAGGGTCAGGGTTTGACCGGCAGCGTCATATTCCTGAACAATCTTCACCCGCGGCGTTCCGGCCTGCTCGTACCAGCGCTGGAACTGGCTCAAGTCGCGACCACTGACGTCAGCGAGGGCCTGCATAAAATCATCGGTGGTGACAGCCTGTCCGTCGTGACGTTTCAGGTAGAGTTGTACGCCCTTGATAAACGTGTCCCGGCCGAGCAGGGTCTGCAGCATGCGGATGACCTCAGCCCCCTTGTTGTAGATCGTCACCGTATAGAAGTTATTGATTTCGACATAGGATGCCGGCCGGACGGGATGGGCCATCGGACCGGCGTCCTCGGGAAACTGGCTCTGCCGCAGAATGCGGACGTCGTCAATCCGCTTGACGGCGCGCGAGTTGAGATCGCTGGAAAATTCCTGATCACGGAATACGGTCAGACCCTCTTTGAGGCTGAGCTGAAACCAGTCACGACAGGTAACCCGGTTGCCGGTCCAGTTGTGGAAGTATTCGTGACCAATGACCGATTCGACCCCCATAAAATCATCATCGGTGGCCGTCTCCGGGTGGGCGAGAACATACTTGGAATTGAAAACATTCAGCCCCTTGTTCTCCATCGCCCCCATGTTGAAGTCATCGACAGCCACGATCATGTAACGGTCGAGGTCATACTCAAGGCCATAGGTCTCTTCATCCCAACGCATCGACTTCTGCAACGACACCATGGCGTGATCGCAATAATCGCGATTACGTTTTTCAACATAGATCTGCAGCAGTACCTCCCGTCCAGACGCGGTCGTATAGTAATCCTCGATACAGACCAGGTCACCGGCCACCAACGCAAACAGATAACTCGGTTTCGGAAAGGGGTCCTCCCAAACGGCGTAGTGACGGCCATCGTCTAGATCGCCCTGCTCCAACAGATTTCCGTTGGAGAGCAGAACCGGGCATTCCCCCTTGTCGGCCACGATCCTCGTCCGGAAAAGTGCCATCACATCGGGACGATCAGGGTAGTAGGTGATCTTGCGGAACCCCTGCGCTTCGCACTGTGTACAGTAGTTACCACTCGAACGATACAGCCCTTCGAGAGAGGTGTTCTGCTCCGGAGCAATACGGGTGGTCACCTCAAGGACAAACGCGGCCGGCAGTTGATCAATGACCAGCTGTTCTTCATCGATCCGATAAGCCTCAACAGGCAGTTCCTGCCCGTTCAGCAGCAACCGTTCGAGAACCAGTTCGCGTCCATAAAGAACGAGCGGTTCTGACTCGGCAACAGCAGGAGTGCGTGCCATCTCCATACGCGCATCAACCAGGGTCTCACCTCCCGCCAGATCGATGTTGAGCTCAACGGAACTGACTCGATAGGCCGGGGGACAATAGTCACGCAGATAAATAGTTTGAGGTGATGTCTGATTATAAGTCACGGGAGTTCAAAATCCTTCGTAAAAAGTTGGCAATACACATCGCCATAACAGTTTGTAAACAGGACGCTTTTAAGCTCGTCAGGATAACACTCTTCGCCCACACGGAAAAGGCCGAAACAGCGACACAGATCCCCTCCCACGTTCCACGAGAAGCGACAGCCCTTTCTGAGATAAAAATAATCTTCTAAAAACAATCAAAAAACTAGGGAACTTAGGATTCCCTCCCCGAAAAAACAGAAAAAATATCTATAAATCAGTCCCATAGAGAAAAGCGCCTGTTAGAATTGATAACCAGAACTTAATAAACCTTCGACTGGCAGAGGAGGAGACAAAATGATGCGTAGCATACTCTTCACAACTGTACTGTTGGCTTTCGTAGCTGTCGGCAGCGCCTTTGCTATTCCATGCGGGATCGGTGGGGTAACAGGGGCTGTCGACTGTCAAGATGGCCTTCTCGGCAGCAACAACGACTTTCCCGCCCCAGATGTAGTCAACGCGCAAACCTTCTTTACCTTCACCGACTGGGAGTATCTGCAGAAGGTCGAGGCTCCAGATGGTGACGGCGGTACCGCAGTCACCGAAACCAACCTTGACTATGGTTGGACGGTTACTCCCGATGGCGGCTGGGCGACATCGAGTGGTACGTGGGCATTTTCTACAGACGTCTGGAACGATTTCAACGACGTGATGATCGTCCTCAAAGACGGCAATATCGACAATGTCTACTTCTCCGGCTACCTGCTCAGCAGCTTCATTCAACCGACGGCCGGACTATGGAACACCGGTGGACGTGATATCTCCCACTTGACCCTCTACGCCCGCGGCGGTGACGAACCACCACCGATCCCCGAGCCGGGAACAATCTTTCTGGTTGCTGCCGGGCTGGCTGGCATTTATGGATTCCGTCGTAAGTTAAACCCCACCGCCTGAAGTCACGCAAAAAGCTGACAAAAGACCTCCACAGGGAGGTGCCTCGCAGCAGGCACCTCCCTTTTCATTAGCACCCTCCGCCGCAGGAATCAACACGCCCGCATCGGTGACAAAATCCGGCGAATATGCTATGGACTCCTTTCTCTATTTCGTTCAAGGAGCCCACATGCAGAAACTTCTGCGCCAGATCCTGACTTCAAAAGTTTACGAAGCCGCCATCGAAACCCCGCTCGAAGAAGCCAAGGGCTTATCCGCAAAGCTCGGCAACCGCATCCTCTTGAAGCGCGAAGACCTGCAGCCAATCTTCTCTTTCAAACTCCGCGGTGCCTACAATAAGATTGCCCACCTCACCGAGCAGGAAAAAAAACAGGGTGTCATCACCGCCTCTGCAGGAAACCACGCCCAGGGAGTGGCCTTTTCCGCTCGGAAGCTTGGGTTGAGTGCACTGATCGTCATGCCGGCCACAACCCCGCAGATCAAAATAGATGCCGTCTATGCTCTGGGAGGTGAGATCGTACTGCACGGCGATAACTACTCCGAGGCCGCAGAGCGCTGTCAACAGTTGACGGCCGAGACGGGGAGAATCTATATCCACCCCTTCGATGATGAACTAGTCATCGCCGGACAGGGGACCGTGGCCGATGAGCTGCTCAGACAGAGTGCCGGCCAGTTAGACGCGGTCTTTGTTCCCGTCGGCGGCGGCGGACTGATCGCTGGGATGGCAGGGTACTTAAAAGCCCTCTGCCCGGAAATCAAGGTCATCGGCGTCGAACCCCTCGATAGCGATGCCCTGTACCGATCTCTGCAACAAAACAAACGTATCGTCCTCGACTCCGTCGGAATCTTTGCCGATGGTGTCGCGGTCCGCCAGATCGGGCAACGCACCTTCGATCTGTGCCGCAAATATGTTGATGATATCATCCGTGTCAGCACCGACGAGCTGTGTGGTGCCATCAAATCGATCCATCAGGAAACCCGCTGTATTGTCGAACCTGCCGGTGCGCTCGCGGTGGCGGGCCTCAAACGCTATGTTCAGGACCAGGGCCTTCGCGACAAAACACTGGTCGCCATCAACTCCGGTGCCAACATGAATTTTGAGCGCCTGCGTTATGTCGCGGAGCGGACCCAGACCGGTGAAGAAAATGAATCACTGTTCGCCGTCACCATCACGGAAGCTCCCGGCGCGCTGCGACATTTCTGCGCCGACATCCTCAAAGAGACGGGGATTACCGAGTTCAGCTACCGTCTGGCCGACCGTGAGCAGGCCCAGATCTTCGTCGGGGTCTCCTTCGGTGGCGAAAAACGCCGTGCCGCGTTTTCCAAAACACTGACCGAACAGGGATACTGCAATATCGACCTCACCGACAACGAGCTGGCCAAAACCCACCTGCGCTACATGATCGGTGGTCGCTCACCGCAAGCAACCCAGGAAGTCCTGTACCGTTTCTGGTTCCCCGAACGCACCGGCGCCCTGGCCCGATTTCTTGCCGACATGGGGACCAACTGGAACATTTCCCTGTTTCACTACCGCACCATCGGCGGCGAATACGGCCGGGTGCTGATCGGGCTAGAAATCCCACCCGGCGACGAAGTAAAGCTGTCTAACTTTCTCGACAATCTCGGCTACCACTTTATCGAGGCAACGAACGACCCTGCGTACCGATTGTTTCTATAGATCGGACAAGTCCTCAAGGATAACGTTCCCGGCGCCAGCGGTACGGTAGGTCGATAATGGTCCCTGGCTGCTCGATGGCTTCGACAGCCTTAAACATTTCACGCAGCACGGCACGCTGCTGCGCAATATGGTGCGGTTCACCGAAGGGATGTCCGAACGGCCAGCGCAGAAAAACTGTCCGCGGGGGCTGTACTTTTTCAGTGTAGTCGCGGACAATCGATACCCCAATCGTCGTGATCCCCATACCCTCTATGACGCGCTGGATCAGTCCGACGGACTGATTACAAATCCCTCAGGCAGGGGACAGCAACACCAGATCGACACCGTCTTTTTTCAGACGATTCGCCACCTCCACCGCGGTCTGTTCGACAAGTACCGGCAGATGCCGTCCGGTCACGTGCCCCATAAATCCGTAGTGAGTCCCGACAAGCTCTCCGATGACTCCCTCACGGTGAAACTCCCGCAGACGCTCCAGTGGAAAAACGACATTCAAATCTTTTTCAGCATCGGTGTGATCATAATAATCGTGTGTAATCCTGTAATCGTTCGTGATCGTTGCGCCATCCAGAGCACGGAACCCCGGATCGCCTTCTTCATCCTGCATATCGAACGGTTTCTGCCCGTGGTGATGGACACCCGCTGTCGTCACCAGGGCGACACGGCAGTGCGATAACGGCCGCGACAGTGGTGTCCAGGGGATCGGTTCAATGACGGTCTGTGGTTGATAGCTCTCTGCCAGTTTTTTGGCTAGAACAGGAAAGCGGCTGCCGAGCAGGGTCGAAAGATACTGCTTCATTATGTCTCCCTGGGTAGATTGGGTTCAGGACAGATCCATCATATCATACCGGCCATCCGAACAGGCCGCTCTCAAGTGACCATCTCTCTGCAGTGAGAGAGCAGTGACAACGCCGCGTCAATCATGCTATAAAACGGGAAGGATAACCCATTTACCGAAGCACAAGGACTCCCCCGTTATGGACTGTCACCCGACCGGAAAAAACTGCCGCTGTTCCTATCCGTCGTGCAGTCGCCATGGCAACTGCTGCCAATGCGTTGCCTACCACAGCAGCAAAGGTGAGTTTACCGCCTGCTTTTTCTCCCCCGAAACCGAAAAAACCTACGACCGCTCCTTTAACGCACTGTGCAAGGACCGCGGACTCTGAAATCGACAAGCGACACCACATTTATCCCCACCTGCCGCGAAGAGATGAACGCCCGTGGTTGGGACGAACTGGACGTGCTGTTCGTCAGCGGAGATGCCTACATCGACCATCCTGCCTTCGGCACCGCCCTTTTGGCGCGACTGATGGAAGACGAAGGGTACAGGATAGGCATCATCGCCCAGCCTGACTGGAAAGACCCTCAGAGCTTTAAAAGGATGGGTCGACCACGCCTGTTCGCGGCAATTTCCGCCGGGGCCATGGATTCGATGGTCAACCACTATACTGCTGCCAAACGACTGCGCAGCAACGACGCCTATTCACCGGGCGGTGCAGCCGGCCGGCGCCCCAATCGTGCGGTCATCGCCTATACGGCTGCGGTCAAAGGCGCTTTTAAAGGGTTGCCGACCGTCATCGGCGGGCTTGAAGCCAGCCTGCGCCGCCTGGCACATTACGACTACTGGGACGATCGGGTCAGGCGATCGATTCTGATCGACAGCAAAGCAGACCTGCTGCTGTACGGCATGGCCGAAGAAGCCTTACTCGACATCGCTCGCAACCTC
Organism: Desulfuromonas sp.; assembly: GCA_002868865.1. Taxonomy (GTDB): domain Bacteria; phylum Desulfobacterota; class Desulfuromonadia; order Desulfuromonadales; family Geopsychrobacteraceae; genus BM509. Next base: position 19,858 of record PKUC01000017.1, read on the forward strand.
AAAGCAGGACGCAGTATCGCGGAGATCACATCGCTGCGCGGTACAGCTCGGCTGACCAAAAGCGCACCTGACGATGCCCGCCTGTTGCCAGACTACGACGCCGTCGCTAGCGATCCGGAGGCGTACAATACCGCATTCCGGTTGGCCGCCGAGGAGCAGAATCCCTTTATCGGCAAACCGCTGAGCCAAAAACATGGCACCCGTTTTGTGACGGTCAATCCTCCGCCGCGCCCTCTCAAAGAATCACAGCTGGACCGCATCTACGGCCTGCCCTTCAGCCGTCAGCCACACCCCGCATACAACCAGGAGATCCCGGCCTGGGCACAGATCCGCTTTTCGATCACCAGTCACCGGGGCTGCTTCGGCGGCTGCGCATTCTGCGCCATCGCCCACCATCAGGGCAAAACCATTCAATCCCGTTCGCCCGACTCCATCGCTGCCGAACTGGAGCGGATGACCCACCATCCCGACTTTAAAGGGACAGTGACCGATGTCGGCGGACCGACCGCAAACATGTACGGCCTCGGTTGTGGAGATCCAGCTGCGGAACAGCGCTGCCGCCGGAGCAGTTGCCTCTATCCGCGACCCTGTCCATCCCTACGCAGTGACGGACATAAGGCCAGCCGTTTATTGCGGCGCCTCCACAAACACCGCAAGGTCAAACATCTGTTTGTCGCCTCCGGCATCCGCTACGATCTGCTCAAATACCAGCAGGACTACTTCGACCAACTGCTTCAACACCACGTCGGCGGACTGCTCAAGGTCGCCCCGGAATCGACCAGCGATCCGGTCTGCCAGGTGATGCGCAAGCCCGCCGGAACCCTATTCACCGAATTCCTCGATCAATTCAGAAGGCGCAGCCAACAACTCGGGCTACGCCAATCGGTCGTCCCCTACTTCATCAGCAGCCATCCCGGCTGCACCCTCAACGATATGATCGAGGTGGCCTGCTACCTGAAAGAGCACCGCCTGCGCGTAGAACAGGTGCAGGATTTTACCCCGACACCGGGGAGTCTGGCGACGTGCATCTACCACACCGGTCGTGATCCCTTCAGCGGCGAAACCGTTCACGTCCCGCGCTCGACCAAGGAGAGACGACTGCAGAAGTCCCTCCTTCTTTACCACCGGCCCGAATCAAAAGCAGACATCCTTGAAGCCCTCAGCCTCTGCGACAAAGAAGACCTCGCCAACCAACTCCTGAACGGCCCGTACGGTAAACAATCAAACAGGTCACCGATCCATCCGCGCCGCCGTAAACAGAACCGCCGCACGACAAAGCCCAACTAGTCTCAAAACACCAAATTTTCGACGATTTGCCACCCCCAACATTGAGAATGAAACATTTTTTTAAGCCTGCCTAAAATAGAAATTCTCGCAAAGTTCCCTTTTCTCCTTATACCGCAAGACTTTTCCAACCTATTGGTTCACAAGCACTTATTGATGATTTTTTATCGCGGCTTAAATCGATTTAGCCAGAATGAATCTTTTTAACGCTGGTAAATATTCTTATTGACAATTTCTACCATGTCGGCTATATCGATCTGATCTAAAACCCTTTTCTATTTACACGTTTGACGCACATTTTCGCACAATTCAGGCAACAGCCTGATAAATTAGATAAAATCGGCCCAGACGGTGCGGAAAACAGCGTACGACTCGACATTTTTTGGCCACCGCACCCTGAACAGGGTCCGTGTCGGCATACTGCATACAATAAAACCTGATTTGTTCGCCTTAAACCGATCTGGATTCAAACACAACAAAAAAACCAGACGCATTTATCACCAGCAAAGGATAACCAGATGTCAAAAAAAATGATCAAACCCTCTCTGCAGAATCCGTTGGAGCCGCCAGAGGAAGTCGATTTCACAAATCCCGGCGAAGTCGCCACGGCCTCCGGCGGTTATGAAGAGGTCATGAAAGAAGGACACGACCTGATCCAACGACCTGTCAAATCTGTCGCGGTCGGGCAGATCGAAAAGCAGCACTTTAAAAAACGGATGACAGTCTGGGAACGGATCAAGGTCCTCACCGACAGTGACCCCAATATCCTCTTTCAGAACTGGGGAAAGAACCTCGACGGTGCATCTCTGGTCACCGGCATCCTGAACATCGGCGGGCGCGACGTCGCTCTCTACGGACATGATTTTACCGTCCGGGCCGGATCTATCGATGCCACCAATGGTCAAAAGCTGGCGCGCCTGATGCAGATGGCTGGAGAAAAAGGGATTCCTCTGATCGGCATGAACGACTCGGCCGGTGCTTTTGTCCCTGCCGGCGTCGGCGGTCTCGACGGTTACGCTGAAGCCTTCACTGCGCTGCGCAAGATCAGCGGCGTGGTGCCGACGGTCATGTGCATGTTCGGCTTCAACGCCGGTGGCGGATCCTACCTGCCACGCCAGGGCAGCTTTGTCATCCAGCCGGAAGACACCTTCTTCGGCCTGACCGGACCGGGTGTCGTCAAGTCGGTTCTCGGTGAGGACATCACTCCCGAAGAGCTGGGCGGCCCCCTGGTACACAGTGCCTCCGGGGTTACCGATCTGGCAGTTGCAGACGAAACCGCAGCACTGCGCACTGCAACCCGTCTGCTCAGCTATATTCCAGACAACAACTACAGCATGGCGCCGTTCCTCGAGACCAGCGATCCCCTCGATCGCAAGACTTGGGAGATCAACACCCTGCTGAAAAAAGCGTTCAACTCGCCGACCGGATTCAACACTCCCTTCGATGTCTCGATCATCATCCAGCAGATCTGTGACCACGGCGATTATTTTGAATTACAACCGACCCGCGCTCGCGAAGCGATCACCGCCTTCGGCCGTGTCGGCGGCAACGTGGTCGGCTTCGTCGCCAACAACTCGGCGGTGGCCTCCGGTCAGATCGACTGCGACTCAGCGGTCAAGATTGCCCGCTTTGTCCGCTTCTGCAACATCTACAATATCCCGCTGATCTTCATGGAAGACACCACCGGCTTCCTGCCGGGCCGTGAGCAGGAAGCCCGCGGTATCGTTCAGGCCGGTCGTTCCATGCTCGACTCCATCGTCGACGTCAGAACCCCACGGATTCTTCTTATCCTGCGCAACGCCTTCGGTGGTGCTTACGCATCCTACAACAACTACCCCACCGGTGCGGATCTGGTCCTCGCCTTGCCGACCACCCGGCTCGCAGTCATGGGCCCTGCCGGTAAGGAATTTGTCTACAAAGGCGAACTCCGCAAGTTGCGCGGCTCGATCAAGCAGCGGGTGGCAGAAGGCACCCAGCAGCGCATCAAAGCGGGCATGGAAGGCAACGGAGCCAAAACCGACGCCGAAAAAGAAGCCGCGGACTGGCTGAAAGCTGAAGAGGCACTGCTCAACACACGCTACGAGAATGAACTGATGAACCCGAAAGAAGGCCTGGCACTGGGCTCGATCTCCTCGATCGTCATGCCGACCGACCTGCGTAAGGTCCTCGGTGAGAACCTGAACTTCTTCCTGCGCCACTACAAGCCTTCAGCGTGGCAGGACGTTCAGCGCGAGTTCCACTAGCCAAAAGAGCTGAGCAACAACCTCTTTCGCCTTGAATCAACAACCCCATGGTTAACTGGAGACGAAACCCATGGCACAAAATAATGACCTGTACTGCAACAATCCACTGATCCACCGGGACCGCCGTTTAAGTCAGTCCTCTTCAGAGTGGACCCGTTCTTTCTCCTGCGAAGACCTCAAGCCGCTTATCGTCTGCCGCGGACCGATCCGTAAAGAGGCGATGGACGTCTACGAAGAGATGGGCATCAGCCACTATGGCATTCTGCTCTCAGAGAAGGACTCTATCGTCTACCCCAACGCACTCTCCCCCGAACTGCGCATGCTGACCGACAACAGTCGCGTCCACCGTGTTCCGGATTACACCGGCGCCTCCAAAGAAGAGCGGATCGAACGGATCGAGCAGATCATCCAGATCGCCAAAGATAATGGCTACGATTCGATCTTTGCCGGCTACGGTTTTATGGCTGAAGACGATGAGTTCGTCGCTGCCATCGAAGACGCCGGACTGAATTTCATCGGACCCTGCTCCACCACCCAGCGCGCTGCTGGCAAAAAAGACGAAGCCAAGCGTACCGCCCTGCAGGTCAACGTCTCGGTCACCCCCGGTATCGACAACGTCACCGCACGCACCCTGATCAAGAAGCACCCGACCCGCGAGAATCTGCTGGCGCTGCTCAAGTCAGAAGCCCTGGACTGTGACGTCAATGACGATATGAGCCTCGAAGAGCTGGCCGACGTCATCCTGTTCGCTTCCTACGATAAGTGGATCGACCTCTACTCCATCGAAGAACTCTGCGCTCAGGTCGAAACCGAGTGTTTCGACATGTTCACCAACTATCCCGGCGCCCGGATTCGCCTCAAAGCAATCGGCGGCGGCGGCGGCAAGGGCCAGCGGATTCTCGGCGCGTCACTCTTGACAACAAAGACGCCTTCAGACAAGCAGATCAAAGAAGCCTGTGCCGATGCGCCCGGTCTGGTCCGCGAAATCCTCAACGAGGTCAAAGCCAACGGTATCGGTGACAACAAGAACGTTCTGATCGAGCTGAACATCGAGCAGACCCGTCACAACGAAATCCAGCTGCTCGGTAACGGCCAGTGGTGCATCGCCCTCGGTGGCCGCGACTGCTCGCTGCAGATGCATGAGCAGAAACTGTTGGAGATCTCCGTCACCCAGGAGGCTCTCGCTCTCGAAATCGAAAAAGCGAAGGCAGCCAAACTCACCAAGCAGGCCAAGGCTCTGGAATCGGATCTGACCGTCCTCAAACGGATGGAAGAGGAATCCGAGCGCTTCGGAACTGCAGTCGGGCTCGATTCGGCGTCGACCTTCGAATGTATCGTCGATGGTGACCGTCACTACTTCATGGAAGTCAACACCCGGATCCAGGTCGAACACCGGGTCACCGAACTGGTCTACAACCTCAAGTTCGTCAACCCGGACGACGAAAACGATTTCTTTGTCGTCGAATCGCTGGTTGAGGCCATGGCGCTGCTTGCGCTTCACAAAGAGCGACTGCCAAAACCCGAACGTATGCCTCGTTTCGGGGCCGGAGCCGAAGCACGGCTCAACGCCACAGACTGCTCCCTATCGCCCAGCGCGGGCGGTATGATCCGTTACTGGTCCAAGCCGATCGAAGGGGAAATCCGCGACGATCAGGGCATCTGTATGGTCAACCCCGACACCGGACAGTTCATGCGCTACAAGGTCGCCGGCGCCTACGACTCGAACATCGCCCTGCTGCTGACCAAAGGCAACGACCGCATCGACAGCTACAACCACCTGTCGAAAGTCCTGCGCAGCACCACCTTGCGCGGCAGCGACCTGGCAACAAATCTAGAATTTCACTACGGGCTGGTCAACTGGTTCATCGGCAACAATGTCATGGCCAAACCGACAACCCGCTTTGTTGTGCCCTACCTGACCCTGGTCGGCAAACTCAAGGAAGCATCCAACAAAATCGACGTTGTTTATGCCTTTTTGTCGATGAAGAAAAGTTACGGAAAACAGTATGGTGAGGACGCGGATATCGCCAAAGCCGTTTCGGACACCCTCGACCGTAAAGGCACCCTGCTGACACGACCGATGGAGAAACTGCTGACCGATCCGCACCTGCTGTCGGGATGGCTCTCTCTGAACAGGAAGAATTTCACCATCGAAAACGGCAAGGTTTCCTGGCTGCGCAATCCGCTGGTGATTCTCGAAGAAACCTACGAGTACCTCAATATGAGCTGGGATGCCTCTGCGCCTGCAGCCGAAGTCATCTGGTCCCACGACGACAAGTTGCTCCAGGCCGCGCTTAAATTCTACGCGGAACTCCGTGAGCACTTCGAGCTCGGCAAAGAAGATTTCGTCAAACTCAACACCATTCTCAGCAACGACAAGCCCCAGGGTGGCTATGACGCTGAGACCTGGAGTGAAATCCAGTCCGCACACCAGGGTTACGAGATCGGCAACGAACTGCTCGGCATTCTGTTTATGCTCGCCGAAGAAACCAGTTTCTACGATTTCAAAGTCGAAGACGATCTGGAAGTGACGATCCCTGACTACCTGAACGATCCCGATCTGCAGGCAGCGATGAAGAAGGTCCTGGTTCCCCCACCGGCAACCAAGGCGGATGAGATCGTCACCCCCGGCGGCGGCATGTACTACGGCCAGGAAGCCCCCGGCATGCCTCCGTTTGTTACCGAAGGGATGCATTTCGACAAAGGCCAGCCACTGTTCATCCTCGAAGTTATGAAGATGTTCAACAAGGTTCCGGCACCGTTCTCCGGCACTATCGACAAGATCGTCATCGAAGGCGGCGACGGAACCATCGTCTCCAAAGGGCAGGCACTCTTCAAGGTCACCCCGGATGAGAAGTTTGTTGAGGTCGACCCTCAAGAGGTTGAGCGGCAGAAGCGGGAAAAAACCTCAGAGTACCTCAAAGCGGTCCTGTAACGCTCCGCAAGTAAAGATTAAAAAAGGGATCCCGCATGAGGGGATCCCTTTTTTTGTGCCAAAATCCGATAAGACGACGGCATCAGGCCATCCATAATATGATACGGCCCGCTCAGTAAGACCCGCCGGAGACCTTGTGGTTTTTCATTTCAGGGTGGCAGCGGTGGCAGTCGCTCATCGGAAAAGCGGTACGCATATGGCACACCCCGCAGAACTGACCGTAGATATTGGACGCCATCGAAAAATACTGGGTTCCCTCCTTCTGGATATCAAAGATATCAGGATGACAGTTGGAGCAATCCAGCCAGCCCATGTGATCCTCGTGGGAGAACAAAATCCCCGACCGGGGAGCCGTGGTCCCCAGTTCCAGTGGCTTTTTTAACTTTTCCGGAAGCTGCATAACGGGTCCGGCTCCCGGTTCCAAACTATGCACCGGATCGATATCGCCGTTGTTGACCGCCTGTGCCCAATCGATGCCGTTTCCGAAATCCGCTTCCGGAAGATCCTCGGCAAACTCTGCAAATGCTTCATCCAGAGCGTATTTATCCCTGTTGTGACAACGGACACACTGCGCCTTGTCCCGTACGGTAAAGGCGGTCTTGCCGTTATGGCAGGCACCGCAGTATTTTCCCGCCAGATTGCGCTTACGGGTGATGCGGGTTTCCCCCTTATAGATGGAAAATCGCAGTTCCAGATGACAGACCCGGCAATCGTACTGGGCACGGTGGCGCCAATGGGGAAAATAGACGGGGTCCATCGTCCCCTTTTTGGGTGGCGGACGCAGCTTGGTGTTGCCATAGTGCTCAACCGGTCCGTTGGGCGGGATGGTGCGCAGGATCTGCATCAGTTCATACCGATCCATACTCCAGGAGGGTGCAATCCATATCAATCCGCCACCACACAGAAAGACAACAACGGCCAGAGCACACAGGCGCCGCAGAGATCTCCGAACAGGCCCCTTGAACATCATCGGTTACTGGGAGACCGGTTTGGAGTGACAGCGCCCACAATCCTTCAACGGAAACGCCACATTGCCGTGACAGGTTCCGCAGAACTTTCCGGCAAAGATATCCTGCATGCTGTATTTTGTCGCCCCCGCCTTCAACGCGAACACCTCGGGATGACAGAGATCACAGCTGTTCCAGACCGCGTGTTCCTTATGAGAAAAGACGATATCGGGCAGTCCGGTCAGTTTGGCGTCCACATTAACGATACCCTCCTCATGTTTCATCTTGGTTCGCTCGAAAGAAACACCTTCGATAAAATCTTTGGGATTCACCAGACCCTGACGGCTGGCCTTGGCCCAATCGATGCGGTTGCCGAAACGTCCTTCGGGCAGGCGCTCAGCCAGATCGTCAAAATCATCACGGACGTGATCATCCTGACCGATGGCAATCGCGGTATGGCAGCGCGAGCAGTTCTCTACCGTTCTGCCGAGAACATTTTTCTCCTCGCAAGCAAACGCTTCATGACCGTTGTGACAAACGCCACAGTAACGACCGGCGCGGTTGTCTTTTTCGCGCACCTGCGTCTCCGACGCTTCCATGGCAAAACCGATATCGACGTGACACAAACGACAGGTGTGCTTTGAGCGATGGACCCAGTGCCTGAACACAACCGGCTCCAGATCGTTCTTACTGGAATAGTTGTCCATCACCGTGGTTCCATATTCGTGGGCGGGTAGACGCTTCCCCCAGGCCGTCGAAAAACAACAGAGCAACAGCAAAACCCCGATAAAAACACCACGCACCCAATCGACCTCACCATTCCATTTCATCAGCACTCCCCTTTACCATATCCAGAAAAACACCCATAAAAACTTAATGTTCTATTCTATTACTTCTCTAAACAATGTCCAGTGCGAAATATCCCTGAACAATTCAGGATTCCATGAAGGCAAATAAGTGCATGAGGAGTCGACAAATAACGGGGGCAGTAAAAGGGAGTGGTTTTGATAAACAAAGGGGCGATTGCCATAACGACAATCGCCCCTTTAGATGGTGAGATCAATAAGATTTACTTGATGTCGCCTTTAATGCCGACAGTAACTATTTCGAGAGGGACCTCGCGCTCACAGGCGGCAACCGCCTGACGGGCAATAGCGACGAGACCGGAGCAACAGGGCACCTCCATCACCGCAACGCTCAGCGAGCGGATCGTTCCATGCTGCAACATCTCTGTCAATTTCTGCAGGTAGGCCTGACCATCATCCAGTTTCGGGCAACCGATCAGCAGTGCCTTTCCTTTGAGCATATCCCTGTGAAAGTCAGCATAGGCGAACGGCACACAATCAGCCGCGAGGAGCACATCAGCATCCTGCAGAAAAGGAGCCGTCGGCGGGACCAGATGCATCTGGACCGGCCACTGTCGCAGTTCTGTGGGGCGCTGTCCCGTCTGATCCGTCGGCGCTGCAGACGTGTCCGCAAAGTTCATCAGGCGAGCCGAGGGGCATCCGCCGCCATGTCCGTGTGCGTGGCCGCCAAAGTTTTGCACCTTGGCAGAAGGACAACCTCCGCCCTGATGCGGGACACCATGGTCGTGCGGCTGTGGATCACGTCCGATCTTCTTCAGCTGCTGGGTGACGGCCTCTTCATCGAACTCATCCGCTTCACGGCGCTCAATCGTAATCGCACCGCGAGGACAGTCCCCGAGGCAGGCCCCAAGGCCGTCACAGAGGTTATCGGCCACAAGGCGCGCCTTGCCGTCGATCAACTGAATTGCACCTTCGGCGCAGGCCGGCACACAGAGTCCGCAACCATCACACTTGTCTTCATCAATTTTGACCATTTCTCGTACTGCCATATCGATCGCTCCATCTCTTTTAAGTGAAAGGATTTGAGTTGTGTTCCCTTTGTTGTGAATAAAAATAGCGCTTTTATCGCCAACCGTCCTTGACCCGCGTCAAAAAAAACATTTTCTCGTCGAAACTGCTCTCTTTGCAACCAAGACGCGCTTTTTTTTCTGCGCTCAAGGTGTTATTACTTGGCGTGTGAATTTAATCTGCAGAGTCTTGAAATGTTCAGTCGATAATTCAACAGAGCTATAAAAAGGAGCATCACATGAACCGCCAGAAATCTGAAACGCTTTTCAGCGCTGCAAAGCAAACCATCCCCGGGGGTGTCAACAGCCCGGTGCGGGCCTTTAAGTCGGTCGGCTGCAACCCTATTTTCATCAGCCGCGCCAACGGCGCCTACATCTATGACGCCGACGACAACCGGTATATCGACTATGTCGGTTCGTGGGGACCGATGATCCTCGGCCATTGCCACCCAAAGGTGGTCGAAGCCATCCAGCAGGCGGCCGCCAGTGGCGCATCCTTCGGCGCGCCCACCGAAAAAGAGATCAACCTCGCCGAGATGGTATGTGGCGCCTACCCGAACATCGAAAAAGTCCGCATGGTTTCCTCCGGCACCGAAGCGACCATGAGCGCCATACGCCTGGCCCGTGGCTACACCGGCCGCGACAAGATCCTCAAATTCGACGGCTGCTACCACGGTCATGCGGACAGCCTTCTGGTCAAAGCAGGCTCGGGGTTGGCAACCTTTGGCGTCCCCACATCTCCCGGCGTTCCGGCGGATTTTGCCAAGCACACCCTGACTGCCATCTACAACGACCTTGACGATGCCAAAGCGCTGGTGGCCGCTAACAAGGGGGAGATCGCCTGCATCATCTTAGAGCCGATCGCCGGCAACATGGGCTGCGTTCCTCCGCGAGACGGCTTTCTGCAGGGATTACGTGCACTGTGCGACGCAGAAGGGATCGTGCTGATCATCGATGAGGTTATGACCGGATTCCGCGTCGCCTACGGCGGAGCGCAAGAACGCTTCAATGTACGCGGCGACCTGGTCTGCCTTGGCAAAATCATCGGTGGTGGTCTCCCCGTCGGCGCCTTTGGCGGCAAACGTGAGATCATGGAACACCTCTCCCCCGACGGCGGTGTCTATCAGGCCGGCACCCTGTCCGGCAACCCACTGGCGATGAGCGCCGGAATCGCCACCCTGAAACTGCTCAAAGAAGAAGGGTTTTACGACATTATCGAAGAGAAGAGCGCTTATCTGTGCAACGGACTGACTCAGGCAGCAACGGCCGCAGGAGTAGCGACCTCGCTGCAACGTGTCGGCGGCATGTTCTGCACCTACTTTCAGGCCGAAGAGGTCTTCAACTTCGCTGACGTTAAACCTGAGACACCTGAAATCTTCGGGAAATTCTTCCGCTCAATGCTCGATAGCGGCGTCAACCTGGCTCCCAGCCAGTACGAGGCCGGCTTCATGAGCGCTGCGCACTCCACTGAAGATCTGGACAAAACCATCGACGCGGCCGCCAAGGCCTTTGCAACCCTGTAGTCCGTAAGCACTTTTCTCCATAAAAAAAAAACGCCGGGCGCAACATTGTGCCCGGCGTTTTTTTATACCGATTTCTCCTATGCTTCCCTCTCAGGCCAGCTTATCGGTAGCGACCCGGTAGCGCGGATCCTCAAGATTCACCTCGATCATACTCCCGGCATTGTCGAGAAGAGTGCGACACTCCTCGCTCAGTCCTTTCAGACGCAGCTTCTTGCCCTGGTTAAGATACCGCTCGGTCAAGCTGCTGATCGCTTCCAGCCCCGAATGGTCGCAGACCCGCGACGCGCTGAAATCGATCACCACCTGATCGGGATCTTCATGAGGGGTGAACTGGTCGTAAAAGCTTCGGATCGAGCCGAAAAACAGCTGACCGCTCAATCGATACACCTTTATCCCCTGTTCATCGATGCTGCTTTCGGAATTGACCCGTTTGGCGCTCTCCCAGGCAAACACCAGTGCCGAAACCACCACGCCGACGGCAACCGCAATCGCCAGGTCAGAGACAACGGTCACCCCGGAGACCAGAATCAACACCAGCGCATCGCTACGAGGGATTTTGTTCAGGATACGGAAGCTCGACCAAGCGAAGGTCCCGATAACGACCATGAACATGACGCCGACAAGGGCAGCCAGCGGTATCATCTCGATCAAGCTTGACGCAAGAACAATGAAGGCCAGTAATGAGAGCGCAGCCGTGATTCCGGAGAGCCGGCCGCGACCACCGGAGCTGATATTAATCATGCTCTGGCCGATCATCGCACAACCTCCCATCCCACCGAAAAACCCGGTCACAACGTTGGCGACGCCCTGACCGATGCATTCCTTGTTACCTCGCCCGCGGGTTTCGGTCAGCTCATCGACCAGGGTCATGGTCATCAGCGATTCAATCAGACCGATCGCCGCGAGAATCACCGAGTAGGGCAGTATGACCATGATGTTCTCTAGGGTCAGCGGCACCATCGGGACATGAAAACTGGGCAGCCCACCGGCGACAGAGGCCAGATCACCGACCATTCGGGTATCGAGATTCAAACCGTGAGCAATGGCCGTCACCACGACAATAGCGGCCAGAGAGGACGGGATAGCACGGGTCAGTTTCGGCAAAATATGGATAATCGCCATGGTCAGCACGACAAGACCGAGCATCAGGTAGAGCTGAGGCCCCTGCAGCCACTGCATGACACCCGCGTCATCGGCCATTTTAAACTGGCCCAACTGCGCGAGAAAGATCACAATCGCCAGCCCGTTGACAAACCCGAGCATGACCGGGTGCGGAATGAGACGAACAAACTTCCCCAAACGGAGCACTCCGGCACCGATCTGAATAATCCCCATCAATACCACGGCGGCAAACAGATACTCGACACCATGATCAGAAACCAGGTCGACCATGACAACGGCCAGCGCACCGGTCGCACCTGAAATCATACCCGGACGACCGCCACCCACGGCGGTGATCAGTCCCACCAGAAACGCAGCATAGAGACCCACCAGCGGGTCGACACCGGCTACGAAGGAAAACGCCACCGCTTCGGGCACCAAGGCCAGCGCAACGGTTAACCCGGAAAGCAGATCATCTTTATAACTGGCTGATTTTCTGACGATAAATTCAAACATAAAACCCCTTAAACGACTGTCTCTGAAACGGCAAAAGACGCCGACTATAGTCGTTTAAGGGGTCGCTGACAAGGACTAACTGCTCAAATGGGGAAATCACACAGAGACTGCGATGAGAGAATCGTCGGATGCTGATCGATAACGACACAAAAGGGGCGCTGCTTACGTCAAACAACCCTTACTGTTTTTTGGCGTGCTGATCCAAATTGTCTGACAACATCTTTGCATACTGATCGACAAACCAGTCCAATGCCTTCTGCTTATCAGCCGCTAAATCCTTAGTCCCAAGGGCCGCTTCGTGGGCACTGAATCGCGCAGCAGCATAACGCAAAGCGGCGCCAACGCGACCGACGCCCTGTTCTTCTTTCTGCACAATCTGATTAGCAATCACAATAAATCGGTCCGCAATATCAAACAGTTCTAGCTCTTCATTTTTTTTCGTCATTATTGACTCCGTTTGGGGATTTGTTGGTTGGGGGACGATAACAGAAGGTACCAGCGCTCAGTTTCACAGTTTTCGGCGTAGGAGTCCATCTTCAATACCGTGCGTCTGCAATTTCGCTGTCAGAAAACCAGCTGATCCATGGCACCTCAAAAACAGATGTGACGGCCTCATTTTCTTGTCAAATCACGATACCCAGCTTACGCCATCACGTAGCGGACAGCTATCGTTGCTCATCGGTCGGACGGTTATTGTCACCAGCGGCATGTGACTGATCGACCTCTTTTGGGTCAAAGATATCGGCATCAAGTCCCATGGCGTCGGCACGTTTTTTCCAGTATTTTCGTGCCAGTGCGCGCATATCCTCAACATCGTCCGTTTCGTCCACAATTTCCATACCCATGAGCGTCTCGATTAAATCCTCCAATGTCACGAGCCCCTCCGTCCCACCATGCTCGTTGACGACGATAGCAATATGCTGACGCTCTTTAAGAAACCTCTCCAACAGCGCAGTCAGCGATATCGACTTCGGAACAACAAGGATTTTCCGCTTAAAGGTATTGAGCCTTTCATCGCCGCGCTTCTGCGCCGCATGAATAAGAATATCCTCTTTCAGGACAAAGCCGGTTATGTCATCAAAATTCTTGGTATAGAGCGGCAGACGAGAAAAAGGAGCCCGGGTCACGTGCTGCAAAGAATCATCAATTTTCATATCTTCGGACAACGCGGAGATCACCGTACGCGGCGTCATAATATCGTCCACCTCAAGCGACTCAAACCGAAAGAGGTTGCGGAGAATCTTTGATTCTTTGTCGCGAATATGCCCCGTCTCTACACCGACCTGGGCCATGGCGATAAATTCGTCCCGGCTGAAAATATGAACCGCTTTTCCGTGAGAAATCACCCTGGTCAGCCTCTCCGAAATCCACACAATGGGATAAAGGACCACGATCAGAGTGCTTACAAAGTACGAAACGGGGCCTACGAGAACCGACCAGTAGACGGCACCTAACGTTTTGGGAACAATTTCAGAGAGAAAAAGGATTAAAAGCGTCATAACAGCCGAAAAAAGACCAAACCATGCGCTTCCGAACACAACTGTCGCTTTGGCACCGGCACCGATCGCCCCGACCGTGTGCGCAATCGTGTTGAGTGTCAAAATGGCCGCAAGCGACCGGTCCACATTCTCCTGCCGCAGTCGCTTCAACAGCTCCGCATGCCGAGGCCGCCGCTCTTTCTGCCCTTCGACATACGAAGGCGTAATGCTCAACAGCACCGATTCGGCCACCGAACAGAGAAAAGAAAAGACCAGTGCCAGCAGCACATAAACGATCAACAGCAGACTATCAGCGCTCATGTATTCAATATTTCTTTCGTGAAAGTACGTTTTTCTTGAGGCAACTACAGAGAAAACCTTGAACGAACCGCCCCCACTGCAACGAGACCAGGCAAGACAAGGTCCCTGTCGCGTGGAACGGCTGGCCCTCTAATTGTGATTCGTTTCTGACTCTATGACGGTAAGAGCTTTTTCCAACAGCACATTAAATTTTTCGGGCCGTTCCAGCATTGGAAAGTGTCCTGTTTCATCAATATAAATGAGTTGATAGTTTTTTATATACCTTTTGTTTTCTTCAGGAGCTGTCGGCCATAATCTGGCGTTTATGGAGACCACAGGTACGGCAATGTCTTTAAAGACAAAAGCCGCCTCACCGCTTACGTACTGTCCCAGATAGTTGCGAAAGGCACTTAACGCAACGTCCTTAGGAGCCGATGACATATCTTCTTTCACCCAATTGATCAACTGTGGATCGGAGCCCTTCGGAAACATCGACACCACAAAATCCTGCACGGCACTTTTAAAATCGGTCTGAAAGGATGTAACTATGTCGTCGATGACACGTTGAGGCGTACGCTTCGCGACATTCTGCAGAGTATCAATCCCGACAATGCCAACGACTTTTTCTGGCATTAGTCTGGCCGCTTCGGCAATGACGCCGCCGCCCATTGAATGGCCGATCAAAATCGCCCTATCGATGTCTTCGTTGTCCATAATGGCTTTCACATCGTTCGCGAAAGACAGCATTGAAAATTCGGCCCTCCCCGATGAAGAATGTCCATGGCCAGCCAGATCAACAGTGACGACCCGGTAGTCATTTGCAAATGCGGGAATTTGTTTTTGCCAGTAGCGTCCGTCACAACTCCAGCCGTGGATAAAAACAAGCGTGGTCTCTCCCCTGCCGACAACATCATAAGCGATGCGCTCAGCATCGAAGGATACGGCGACATCATGCCTGAGGGAAGGTTGGTTGGTCGAACATCCCACGAACAGGAGAAAGGAAATCAATACAAATAACATCTGATTTTTCATGCGTACCTCTGAGAGTCTGACGGCACCAACCTTAATCCCACCTGTGCCCGCATTTTTTTACATTTGTGGCGTTTTGCAAAAACCGACAACGATGCGAACTTGCGTGAAACACCGCAATTTAAGATTTTGTTTTTCAACTTTGCACAGACGTAGTTTCCGTCCGGTTGAGGTGTTATATGCGCCTGTACTCCATGTACTCTGCTGTTTGGTTGGCTGACGCCTTGCCGTAAAGTAATTCTATGACATGCAGACTCATATCAATTCCAGCGCTAATACCACCTGAAGTGATTATTTGGCCGTTGTCTACGAAACGCTCGTCCTTAATTATTTCAGTGTCTGGGGCAAGTTCTTGCAGTTCACTGAAAACCTCATGATGTGTTGTTGCCTTTAGTCCGTTGAGCAGGGCTGCCTTTGCGAGGACCAGGGCCCCTGTGCACACGGAGAGAACGTTTTCGGCGGTTTGTGCCGAAGCGCTTACCCACGAAATGACATTGTCTTGTTTTAGAACTGATCTGGTGCCCGAACCACCTGGAATGATAAGGATATCTGGAGTTGGAGCATCTTTGATCGAATAGTCAGGATTTACGGAAAGTCCGTTTCTGGCAATGACGGGTTTGTTTTCTCTGGCAACGGAATAAACGTCCATCAGCGAATAGTCCGCAAGTTCGTTAGTTACTGAGAAAACCTCGAAGGGGCCAGCAAAATCCAAAACCTCTACATCATCAAATAGAAGGATGGCAATGTTCTTTTTGGTCATTTAATGCCCTTTTTTTGGCATATGGCGGTTTGTGATAACCGGCGGCGACACGAAATTTTGGCCACCACCGCAATTTAAGATTTTTTTCAGTTGCTACGTCGAGCTAGCGCCAGACCCATACCAGCCATGATCATTAGGCCTCCTGCTGTTCGCATAGCCGATTGAAATGCTCGCTGACTTTTCAGGAAAATACTTACGTTTCCGGCGGCCAATGCCCAAACTGAAGTGACGATAAAAGTGATAAGCAAGAATGTTGGGACAATAAACGCAAATTGCACTCCAAGTGGTCGTGCTGTATCGATGAATTGGGGCAAAAATGCGGCAATGAAGATTAAGCTTTTGGGGTTAGGGATCGTAACAACTATTCCCTGAACAAGTAGATTTCTTTTGGACACCGACGAAGTGTCGATCTCCAGCGGTTCACTTGCGCTTCGCCACTGTTTGATACCGAGGTAAATAAGGTAGGCGGCTCCGGCCCAGCGAAGCCATTCAAATGCGACTGCAACCACATTTAACAACGAGGTTAGGCCGATAGTGGCAACTAAAATTTGAACCGCAATTCCGATTGTTGCCCCGGTAACCGTGAATAACGCATGTTTCCAGCCAAACGAAATGCTATGTGCAATTGTCAAAATGACGCTCGGACCGGGGAGCGCGATCATAATTGTAGTAGCAACGACAAATGCAAGATATACATGCAAATCCATATTGAATGACTCCTCATTATTTCTTCAGGCTAACGAATTGATTTAAGCGGCAGCGAACAGACCTTTGAGCACCACTGAATTTATCGGGACACACCGCTGACGATCTGTCCGATTGAAATATGTATTAGCTGCTTTTTCGTGAAAAAAACAAAGCGCCAATTGTGTATTTTGACGTGCTGAACTTTGTGTTTCCCAAGCATTTAGTGCCAATAAACCCAGCGTCTTGAATTGATTTGATTTGATCCCGAACCGGGACCGCCCCACCAATTCAGTGTGACCATGCTTTTGCACTTATTTCACCCGGCGGTAATTCTTCTTTTAATACCATGTCCGCAAACTGAAGCCGACCGCCTGGTTTCAGCACGCGAAATATTTCTGAATATGTTTTTTCCTTTTCCGGGGAAAGGTTGAAGACACCATTTGAGATCACAGCGTCAAAAGTGCTGCTTTCAAAAGGCAATTGCTCTGAACTACCAATTTGGATATTGATATTTCTTGCGGAGGCGAGCGATAGGTTGTTTTTTGCTTTTTCCGCCATATCCCTGGAAAGTTCTAAGCCATAAACTTTTCCTTTGGGGCCAACCAATTTACTCGCGCAAAACATGTCGAAACCACCACCACAGCCAATGTCGAGTATAGTTTCTTCTGTATTTATTTTGCCTGCTGAAAAAGGGCACCCTATACCACAGAATAGGAAAATTAATTCCTGAGAGGCTGCTTCGATTAAAGTTGAATCGTAACCAAGCGCTTCTGCTCCCTTTTTTCCAGTAGGGTATTTAAAATTACCTTCTGGGGAGCAGGACACCTTTTTGTATTTTTCTTTTATGGCACTTTGGATAGCGTTCAAGTCGATAGATTGAATCATAACTTTTTTCTTTCTTTGCAACTAACGGTTTGCGATAAGCGGCGGCGACGCGAACTTGCGTGCCCCACCGTAATTTAATTTTGCCTTTTGACCAACACCAGACTTATTTTCCGTTCGCTTGATTAAGTTGTTATGCGTCCCCCACTATGGTACAGTTTACCGTACATGTACCGAAAAGGAGAGTTACCATGGAAGCGATTTCGTACACCAATGCACGAAGCAATTTAGCAAAAACAATGAAAAAAGTATGCGAAGACCATGAT
Source organism: Desulfuromonas sp. (assembly GCA_002868865.1). Taxonomy (GTDB): domain Bacteria; phylum Desulfobacterota; class Desulfuromonadia; order Desulfuromonadales; family Geopsychrobacteraceae; genus BM509. Next base: position 37,682 of record PKUC01000017.1, read on the forward strand.
CCTGTCATTATCACGCGCCGGAATGAAAGTTCGGTTGTCATGATGTCTCTTGAAGACTTTCAAGCTCTTGAAGAGACCGCGTATTTACTGAGAAGCCCGAATAATGCCCGTCGTCTCTTGGAGTCGATTGCTCAGTTGGAATCAGGTGACGGCACCGAGCGGGAGCTTTCTGTGTGAAACTCATATTTTCCGAAAATGCTTGGGATGATTACCAGTATTGGATAAAGACCGATAAGAAGATCCTCAAGCGGGTGAACGCATTGATTCAGGATATACAGCGTTCACCTTTTTCTGGCATCGGGAAACCCGAACCTTTGAAACATGGTCTGTCCGGTTATTGGTCCCGGCGAATCAACGATGAGCATCGAATCGTTTATAAGGCTACGGAAGATTCCGTTTTTATTGCTCAAGTTCGCTACCA
>PKUC01000015.1 GCA_002868865.1 Desulfuromonas sp.
CAGGTAAGGGTGAAAGGGTGAGGTAAGAGCTCACCAGTTCCGGCGGTGACGTCGGAAGCTCGGTAAACCCCATCCGGAGCAAGGCCGAATAGGGAAACGTTTGAGGGCGGTCCGTCCAAGGTTTCCGGGTTAGGCTGCTTGAGGCCGTCGGCAACGGCGGTCCTAGATGAATGATCATCGTCCCGGCGGGGGTAACCGCGTCGGGGAACAGGACCCGGCTTACGGACTTCTTTAACCACTTATTTTTTCGGCAGTGTCGCCAGTGACGATGCTGCCGTTCTTTTTTTTCGGAGGGTCCCGTCATGGCAACTCTCGCTCCAGAGCGCGGACAGCGCTGGGATGACATTGTCCGCCAAGTAGGACGTGAGTATCAGGCGCTGCCGGCCACGGAACGAACGTGGATCTCCTTGGCGCTGGTGAGGATTGCGACGCTTCAGGTCGAGCTCGATGGGCTATTCTGTGGCGCCAGCGGTGAAGGCCTCTGCGCCGACTGCGCCGGAGCCTGCTGTGCCAAGGGGCACAATCACGCCACCTTGACCACCCTGCTGATGTTTCTGGATCGCGATGTCGCGCCGCCTGCGGCCGATTTTACCCGCACCTGTCCCTGGCTGGGGGAGCAGGGGTGCGTGCTCGCTGCGGACCGTCGCCCCTACAACTGCATCACCTTTGTTTGTGATAAAATTGAACAACGCTTAACTGCTGCAGAGCTGCACCGGTTTTATCAGCTCGACCGCGAGTTGCGCGCCTGCTATCAGGCCTTTGCCGATCGATATCCCGGTGCCGGGATGACCGGCCTGCTGCTCCGCGCGGCCCGGCTGGAGGGGCGCTCGTTCTTCGATTGCCGGGCAGAGATTACGTCACAGGAGTCCATATGAAGCTGAGCTTTGACCGCACCAACGAAGAGATCGATAAGATCATCGATGATCTGCTGCGTCGTACCGAGGCCAAACAGCCGGAAATTATCCGCGAAATGATCCTGACGGCGCTCAAAACAGGCCAGGAGAGCAGTTATCTGGCCGACCTGAAGCTGATGTGCACCACCATGAAGGAGATGCGCTACACCAACAAGGTCTTTGCGCCCTATCGCGATCGCAAAAAGGTCACGATCTTCGGCAGCGCACGCACCGGCCCGGACGAAAAGATCTACCGCACCTGTGTGAACTTTTCACGCCTGTTGGTGGAGCGCGAATACATGGTCATCACCGGCGGCGGTCCGGGGATTATGCAGGCCGGCAACGAAGGGGCGGGGGCCGAAAACTCGTTTGCGGTCAACATCCGCCTGCCCTTCGAGCAGGACACCAACCCGGTCATGCAGGAAAGCGACAAGAGCATCACCTACAAGTATTTCTTCAACCGCAAGGTAGCCTTTCTTAAAGAAGCGCACGCCGTGGCACTGTTTCCCGGTGGCTTCGGCACTCTGGATGAGGCGATGGAGATCATGACCCTGGTGCAGACCGGTAAAAACCCGCCGATACCAATCGTGATGGTTGATGATGAGAAGGGTTACTGGGAAGACTGGTTTTCTTTCACTCGTGACAGCCTGCTGAGACGTGGTTTGATCTCCGGTGAGGACTTCAGCCTGTTCTCGATCACCACCGACCCCGAAGAGGCGGTCCAGTTTATCGATGACTTCTATCGCAACTACCATTCGCTCCGTTTTGTCGGAGAGCGTCTGGTGATCCGCCTGAATACCGCCCTCGATTCCAGCCATCTGCAGGTTCTAATCAGCGAATTTAGCGAGATTATCCGTCCCGGCGGCACACTACAGCTGACGGGACCGCTGCCCGAAGAGCGGGATCAGCCCGACCTGCTCACGTTGCCGCGTCTGACCCTCGATTTTAATCGACGCAGCTACGGGTTGCTCAAGGCGTTTATTCGCCGGATCAACTCCTTTTAGCCTTGCCGATGATGAACATCACCGATCTTCCCGTCTCCACCGTCACGGTGACGTTGTCCCGGACCGATCTGCGCCGCATGCTCTCTCTGGTGCGCCTGCTCTATCGTCTGTCTCAGAGCGACCACTACCGGCAATTGGTCGCCCTGCAGTTGCCAGAAGTGGCTCGTTTTGATCCCGGCCATGATGGGCTGATGATGGGCTACGATTTTCATCTGACCGCCGATGGGCCCCGGCTGATCGAGGTCAACACCAACGCTGGCGGTGCCTTTCTGGCCTGGCTGGCTGCGGCGCGGCGCGATGGCCTGAACGCCCTTGATACCACCCCGCTTCAGCCACGGATGCGGGCGCGCCTGCTGGACAGCGTCCGGCGGGAGTGGCAGGGATTCTGCGCGGGCAGTCGGCCGCTGCAGCGGGTGGCGATTGTCGATGAGGACCCGCAGCAGCAGCCACTCTATGCGGAGATGTGTGTATTTCGAGATGGCCTGCAGCAGGCAGGGCTGGCGGTGGAGATTCTCACCCCGCAGCAGTGCGAGGTCAGGGAGGATGGGATTTACGGCCGGGGTGAGCGGATTGACCTGATCTACAATCGCCACTGCGATTTTTTTCTTGAAGATCCACCCCTGGCGGCGATCAGGACCGCCTATGAGCAGCGCACGGTGTGCCTGTCGCCCAATCCGTTTGTGTACGGCTTACTGGCCGATAAACGTCGTATGGTGCTGTGGTCCGACGCGGAGCAGTTGTGCGATCTGCCGCTCAGTACGGCGCAGATTGATCTGCTGTTGAAGTTGGTGCCGCGCAGTCGGCTGCTGGCCGATTGTGATCCGCAACAGGTGTGGGCGCAGCGCAAAAAGCTGGTGCTTAAGCCGGTGAGCCGATTCGGAAGTCGCGGCGTGCTGATGGGCAAGAGCATGTCGCGTCACCGTTTTTCTGAGCAGGACCCACAGACCACACTGGTGCAGCAGATGGCCCCGCCCGGCGTGACCGAGGGGGATGGAGAGTCGTTTAAGACCGACCTGCGGCTGTACGTCTATCGGGATCGGTTGCTGGGGATCGGCGCGCGCCTCTATCAGGGACAGGTGACCAACTTGAGGACGGTCGGCGGTGGTTTCGCGCCGGTCGCTCTGGTGTAGTCGCAAGCGGCTTAGCCTCCCGCTTTTTTCACTGTCCAGCCCTGGGCTTTAAGAAGGTCGACCAGCAGATCGCGGTGGTCGCCCTGAATCTCGACGACATCGTTCTTGACCGTCCCCCCCGACCCGCAGCGTTGTTTGAGCTGTTTGGCGTACTGTTTCAACTCTGCTGAATCCAGCGGTATGCCGGTGATCAGGGTGACGCCCTTGCCTTTGCGTCCTTTGGATTCGCGGTGAACGCGCACGATACCGTTGCTCTCCGCTCGGGTATTGTGCTTTTTGCAAGTGCATGCGGCCACCGGTTGGTTACAGGCCGGGCACATCCTGCCCTGTTCGCTGGAATAGACAAGTCTGCTGTTGTTTTTTGTCATGGGGCCCAACCTCTCTGGTGAAACTCTCTGGCGCTGACAGCGGATTTGGTTGCAACGATCAGCTATCCGCGTACTCCTTGGGCTGTTTTAGCCTCTTTCCTGGTGGCGCGGCGGCTGGAGATGTTGATTTCGTTGCGCTGAGCCGGAACGCTCCCTTCGCCTATCTTCAAGAACCCTCAGAGTAAATATAGCCCTTTCCGCGAAGATATAAAACGCCTAAGCCGTTTGATCGTTGAATATCCGGTGCGGTTCCATTTTTTTTCTTCGCAACCTTCTCGGACTCAATCTCTCCGCACTCTTCGGTTCTCAATCCTATTGTCTACGGGGGCATGTCGGAGAAGTGTCGACACATTTACCTTGATATGATAATTTATTCGGTATATGGTTGCAAAAAGCCGCTTAAAACAAGAAAGGTGTCGACACATTATGGGCCATGAGCGAACGAAAATGATCGAAACGTCCTCTCTCTCTCTGACCGACCAGGTATTCGAGCGGCTTCAGGCCGCCATCATTGAGGGGGATATGCCGCAGGGGAGCAAGATTTCAGAGCCTGAGCTGGCAAAGATATACGGGGTTAGCCGTGGCACGCTGCGGGAGGCATTGAGCCGACTCGAAGAACGGCAGCTGCTGGTGCGCTCGCCGCACCTTGGCGCGCGGGTGATCACACTCTCTCTTGAAGAGCTGGTTGATATCTACCAGGTACGTGAAGCATTGGGTGGGATGGCCTGTGCCCTGGCCGCTCAGAAAATGACCGACGAGGAAATAGTGGAGCTGCGCGTATTACTCAATGCCCACGAAAGGAGCATTGAAGAAGATCGGGGCCTTTCCTATTACCAGCAGGAGGGGGAGTTCGATTTTCATTACCGGATTTTGCAGGGGAGCCGCAATTCCAAAGTCTTGCGGGTGCTGGAGGGCGGCATGTATCAGCTGATCCGCATGTACCGATACCAGTTCAGTATGGCCAGTCCGCGCCCCTATCAGGCACTGAAAGAACATCGCCGCATCGTTGATGCCATTGAAGAGCGCGATGCCGAACTGGCCGACCTTTTGATGCGCCGTCATATCCAGACCGCCCGTAAGAGCATCGAAGAACGCCATAAAAAAGCTATGGCTCATAGAGGCAATTAACAGACTCATAATCAGATAAAGGACGCTTATCACAGAGCCGCTGAGGATGCCGAGTGTCGCAGATGTCTTGTCGTCAGCTCCTGTTTTTCCCTCCGTGGTTTTAATTGTTTAGCCATCCTTTAGCTTCTGGAATTCAAAATTATCGGTTGGCACAAACACGGCCTGGATTGGCACGGTTTGGGCTGGCCTCTGAATGGAGGGAGTCGTTCCGGATGATTGTTCGTGTTGCTTTTTTTTGTTTAGAGCAACCCACCACCCAAGGAGAGAGAAGTAAATGGCTTTGAAAGAAACCCTGAAGCAGAAAATCGAAGCGTTCCGGCCGCGTATCCAGAAACTGGTCAAGGAGACCGGCAAGGTTAAGATCGACGAGGTCACCATCGAGCAGTGTATAGGAGGTGCCCGCGATATCCGCTCGCTGGTCACCGATATATCCTATCTCGACCCTCAGGAGGGGATCCGTTTTCGCGGCAAGACCATTCCTGAAACCTTCGCCTGTCTGCCCAAGGCCGCAGGGTCCGACTATCCGACCGTTGAGGCATTTTGGTATTTTCTGTTGACCGGCGAGGTTCCTACCCCTGAGCAGGTCGACGAGGTGGTGGCAGAGTGGAAAACTCGGCAGCAGGTCCCCCCGTATGTCTTCGACGCCATTCGCGCCCTGCCGCAGGAGAGTCATCCGATGGTTATGCTTTCGGTGGGCATCTCGGCGATGCAGAAGGATTCCAAGTTCGCCGCCTTCTACGAGTCTGGCCAGTTCAACAAGATGGTCGCTTGGGAATCGGTCTATGAGGATGCCAGCGATATCGTCGCCCGCATCCCCGTCATCGCAGCATTTATCTACAACCTTAAATACAAGGCCGATAAGCAGATCGCCATCGATCAGAGCCTTGATATGGGTGCCAACTTTGCCCATATGATCGGCCAAAGCGAGGCGTATCAGGATGTTGCCCGCATGTATTTCATTCTCCACTCCGATCACGAATCGGGTAATGTCTCAGCCCATGCCACCCACCTGGTGCACTCGGCGCTTTCCGATCCCTACCTCTCCTACGCTGCAGGCCTCAACGGCCTGGCTGGGCCACTTCATGGTCGCGCTAATCAGGAGGTGCTCGACTGGACTCTCAAATTTCAGGAGAAGTACTGCAAGGACCAGGAGCCGACCAAGGAGCTGATCACCGAAGCATTGTGGGATACCCTCAATGCCGGCCAGGTTATCCCCGGCTACGGCCACGCTGTGCTGCGCAAGACCGACCCACGCTATACTTCGCAGCGCGAGTTCTCCCTGAAGCATATGCCGGAGGATCCACTCTTTAAACTGGTGTCGATGATCTTCGAAGTGGCCCCCGAGGTTCTCACCGAGCACGGCAAGACCAAAAATCCCTGGCCGAATGTCGATGCCCAGTCCGGTGTTATCCAGTGGCACTATGGCGTCAAGGAGTGGGACTTCTACACCGTCCTCTTCGGTGTCGGCCGTGCGCTCGGCTGCATGGCCAACATCACGTGGGATCGTGGCCTCGGCTACGCCATTGAGCGGCCCAAGTCGGTTACTACCGACATGCTCGAGGAATGGGCGGCGTCGGGCGGGCGCCAGTCTTAAAACAATCGCAATGGCGACAGGGGCTGCCTGTCGCCAAAGGCACGAATTGAGTACATTCGAATCAGGAGACAAAAGATGTCCGAATACGGCACACTGCAGGATCGCGTACGTCGCGAGTCACTGCTCGACAAAGTCAAGACCGCTGAGCAATGCATCGAATTTTTTAAGCCCGGTATGAACCTCGGCTGGTCCGGCTTCACTCCGGCCGGTTATCCCAAGGCGGTCCCCATTGCCCTGGCCGATCACGTTGAAAAAAACAACCTGCAAGGTAAGTTGAAGTTCAATCTCTTCATCGGTGCCTCCGTTGGTGCCGAAACCGAGGACCGCTGGGCGAGCCTCGACATGATCGACCGCCGCTGGCCCTACCAAACCGGCAAGAACATCGCCAAAGGGATCAACGAGGGTCGCATCCGCATGGGAGATAAACACCTTTCGCTGTTCGCCCAAGATCTCGGTTACGGTTTCTACACCGAAAATGGCCGTATCGATCTGGCGATCATCGAAGTTTCGGCTGTGACCGAGAATGGAGACCTGGTCCCGACTTCGTCCTGCGGTGTCATCCCCGAGTTGCTGCAGGTTGCTGACCGGATCATTCTCGAGGTGAACACCGGGCAGCCCTCCTTCGAGGGGATGCACGATCTGTTGACCTGCCTGAACCCGCCGAATCGCCAGGTTCTGCCGATCACCCATGCCGGCGAGCGGATCGGTTCGACCTCCATTCCCTGCGACCAAGATAAGATCATCGCCATTGTTGAGTCGAAGAATCGTGACAAGGGCCGTGCTTTCACAGAAATGGATGCGACCTCTGAGGCGATCGCCGCCCACATCATGGATTTTTTCAGCAACGAAGTGAAGCAGGGCCGTCTGCCGAAAAACCTGCTGCCGTTGCAGTCGGGGGTCGGTTCCATTGCCAATGCCGTGGTCGGAGGTCTCGCCAAGGGGCCCTTTGAGAACCTTACTGTTTACACCGAAGTTCTGCAGGACACTATGCTCGACCTGTTCGATTCCGGCAAGCTCGCGGCCGCATCCTCCTGCTCGCTGTCGCTCTCAGAGGAGCCCGGCTTTCCGCGTTTCTTCGAGAACTGGGATCGATATGCCGACAAGATCACCTTGCGTCCCCTGGCGATCTCCAACGCTCCCGAGCCGATCCGGCGATTGGGTGTCATCGCCATGAATACCCCGGTCGAGTTCGATATGTACGCTCACGCCAACTCGACCTTGGTTGGCGGCACCCGTATGATCAACGGCCTCGGCGGTTCGGGCGATTTCCTGCGCAACGGTTTCCTCAAAATCATGCACAGCCCGTCGGTTCGTCCGTCAAAAATTGATCCGACCGGGATTACCTGCGTGGTTCCCAAGGCTCCACATATCGACCACACTGAGCATGATCTTGACGTGCTGGTCACCGAGCAGGGTCTTGCTGACTTGCGCGGTTTAGCGCCCAAGGAACGTGCTCAGGTCATTATCGACAAATGCGCTCATCCCGACTACCGGCCGATTTTGCAGGACTACTTCGATATGGCCAAGGAACAGTGCCTTGCCAAGGGTGTCGGTCATGAGCCTCAGCTCTTCGATCGCTGCTTCAAGATGCAGCAGAATCTGGCAGAAAACGGCACCATGAAAATCAAAAACTGGGATATCAACGTCGATCTTTGCGAATAAGCTGCTTAGAGGAGCAGGGCCGGAGCCGGGTTCTCTAACATCTGAGGGCCTGGCTTCCGGTCAACATTATTTTCAATCCCATTTACATCAACAGGAGATCCTAATCATGGCAAATCCATCCTCTGCGGATCAGACCACCGGTCTCGCTATTAATGACACCACTGCCAATCCCGCTCCATTGGGGCTGCTTGGCTTTGGCATGACCACCGTTCTGCTCAATCTGCATAACGCTGGGCTTTTTCCCCTCGATGCCATGATCCTCGGTATGGGGATCTTCTATGGCGGCCTCGGTCAGGTTGTTGTCGGCATTATGGAATGGAAAAAGAATAATACCTTTGGTGCCACGGCGTTTACTTCCTATGGCCTGTTCTGGCTGACCTTGGTTGCCCTGATCGTGCTGCCGAAGACCGGACTCGGTGCAGCCCCGACCGCTGAAGCCATGACTGCTTACCTGACCATGTGGGGACTGTTCACTGCGGTGTTGTTTATTGGCACCCTGAAGTTGAATCGGGCATTGCAGGTGGTGTTTGGTTCGCTGGCGGTCCTCTTCTTTCTGCTTGCGCTCGGCGATGCTACTGGCCATCACAGCATTAAGGTTCTTGCTGGATATGAAGGGATCTTCTGTGGTTTTGCTGCCATCTACACTGGCTTGGCTCAGGTTTTGAACGAGGTTTATGGTCGTGTTGTCGCCCCTCTTGGGGACGGGCTGTTATCAGCAATGAGCAGTGAAGGCGATCTGGACGAGGAAGATCTGTGTGAGGAAACCGTCTAGGCTTGTCGGGCGGAATCGATTGTCTCGCCTGATCCGTGAGGGGGCTTGGGTCAGGCGATGAGACAAAGGGTGGCATCTCTGCCGGTTTCTCGCCTCAGCCTGTGGGCCTCTAGGATTTCCGACTGGGCAGTTCCGTCAGCCTTTGGATAATCGGCAGATGTTGGGTGCAGCGCTCTTCGCAAAGGCCGCACCTGGTGCATTTTTCGGCTTTTTCTCCGGTTAGGTTCCAGTGCCACTTCAGTCGGTCGAGGGCCGCCTGCCGGTGACCCTGTTTGAGAAGAATCTGGTTGTAGGCGTCCAGGTACTGTGGGATGGGGATGTTCGCCGGGCAGGGCAGGCAGTAGCCGCAGCCGGTGCAGAGTCCGTCGAACGAGGCTTCCAGTTGCTTTTTGAGCTCCGCCTGACGTTGTAGGCTGTCAGGAGTGAAGTTTTCCATGGCAGCTAGGGCTTGATCGATCTCGCTGGTCGCGGCGAAGCCGACCAGGGCCGCAGTGATATGCGGGTTTGAAACGTTGAAGCGCAAGGCGGCAGCGACCACGCCGCAATCATCGTTTGCGTCCAGAAAAGCGAAGCGCTCTGGGTTCTGTGGGATCACTCCACCTCCTAAGGGGTTCATGGTCATGACGCCCAGTCCTTTGGTCCCGGCTAGCTCGATGGCGGCACTCCGGTAGGGGAAGTTGAGAATGTTGTAGCCGAGCAGCACCCCTTCAAAAATATCTTCGGCCAGCACTGTGGCCAGTTCCTCCCCCTGCATGTGTGAAGAGCACACCAAATGTCCAATCAGTCCCTCTTCCTTGGCGCGTAGCGCCGCCTCAATCGCACCCCCCTGTTGTCGCTGCTGCCAGTCGGCCGGGTTCATCAGATGCCAGATGTGAAAGAAGTCGATCTGCTCGACTTGCAGGCGTTTAAGGCTGCGTTCCAGCTCGGCCCGGAGGGCATCGCCGCTGTGGGCGCTCGACTTGCTGGAGATAAAGTAGCTGTCGCGGGGCAATGTGGAGAGCGCCTCGCCGAAGATCTCTTCGCTCTGGTCGTTGCAGTAGGCCGGCGCGGTGTCGAAATAGTTGATCCCGGCGCGGTGCGCGTGATGGATCAGACCGTGACAGTGCGCGCGGTCATCGGGGGATGGAAAGCGCATGCCGCCGAAGCTGATGGCGGAAATCTTTTTTCCGGTTTTGCCGTAGGTTTTTGTTAACATGTGGCCTCCTGTGCCACAGTGTAAGGTTCGCAGGAGCGGGACGCAAGAGGAACAGGACGCCAGAGATACCGCAGAGCAGTTTCATATGGAGAGGATTTAAAACGTGACCAGAAGGGATAACCAGGGACGGACACCGATCCGCCGGGTGCTGGAGGCCGGACAGAAGACGACCGGGGTCCGTGTCAGCGGGTGGGTGCGGTCGGTGCGGCGGGGCAAAGAGGTCAGCTTTGTGACCTTGAACGACGGCTCCTGCTTTTCATCGTTGCAGATCGTTGTCGCGCCGGACCTGCCGGAGTATGAGCAGGTGGCCCGGGTCGGCACCGGAGCCTGCCTGACGGTGAGTGGCGCGTTGGTGGCATCCCCGGCCAGCGGCCAGCGTTGGGAGTTGCAAGCCGAATCGATCGAGATCGTCGGTGCGGTGGACGAGCAGTATCCGCTCCAGAAGAAGCGCCACAGTCTCGAATTCTTGCGCAGCATCGCCCATCTGAGACCGCGCAGCAACACCTTTGGTGCGGTGTTCCGGGTGCGCAGCGCGCTGTCGTTTGCGGTCCATCAGTTTTTTCAGAAGCGTAACTTTGTCCATGTTCATACGCCGATTATCACCGCCAACGACTGCGAAGGCGCGGGGGAAATGTTTCGGGTGACGACCCTCGACCCGCAGGCACCGCCTCTGCTGGAGGGGCAGGTCGACTGGGGTCAGGATTTTTTCGGCGACCGCACCGGGCTGACGGTCAGCGGCCAGTTGCAGGGCGAACTGTTTGCCACCGCCTTCAGCGATATCTATACCTTCGGGCCAACCTTCCGCGCTGAAAATTCCAACACCAGCCGCCACGCCTCTGAATTCTGGATGATAGAACCGGAGATCGCCTTTGCCGACCTTGCTGCCGATTGTCGGCTGGCGGAGGACTTCCTCCGTTTTCTGGTGCGCTATGCATTGGACAACTGTGGCGAAGACCTGGAGTTTTTCGATCAGCGCATCGAGCGGGGGCTGATCAAGAAGTTAGAAGCGCTGCTGGCCGCCGAGTTCCGCACCGTGAGTTACACGGAGGCCATCGCGCTGCTGGAGAAAGCCGATCTTGATTTTGAGTTTCCGGTGGTGTGGGGCAATGATCTGCAGTCAGAACATGAGCGCTACCTCACCGAACAGGTATTCGGCGGTCCGGTGTTTGTCGTTGATTATCCAAAGCAGATCAAGGCGTTTTATATGCGCCTCAACGACGATGACCGCACCGTCGCGGCGATGGATCTGCTGGTACCGCGGGTCGGGGAGATCATCGGCGGCAGCCAGCGTGAAGAACGGCTCGACGTGTTGCAGAAACGGATGGCGGCGCAGGGGATGGACGAGGGTGCGCTGGACTGGTATCTCGATATCCGTCGCTGGGGCAGCTGCCCCCACGCTGGATTCGGTCTCGGTTTCGAGCGTTTGCTGATGTATCTGACCGGTATGGAGAATATTCGTGACGTTATCCCCTTTCCTCGGACTCCGGGTCATGCACGGTTTTAGGATCTTTTTTGCCCTGCTGCTAAGCCTGCTTGTGCTGTTGTCCCCCGTGGCGTTTGCCGAGGAGTCTGAACCTGCTGAGCCGGTGGTGGTGATCGGCGGCGATCATAACTATCCGCCCTACGAATATCTCGACGCGACAGGGTTTCCGGCTGGCTACAATGTCGAGCTGTCACAGGCTGTCGCTCGGGTGATGGGGATGGAGATCGAGATCCGACTGGGGCCGTGGGGGGCGATGCGCAAGGGGTTGATCAGCGGTCAGATCGATATCCTCATGGGGATGGCGCATACCGCCGAGCGTGCTGCCGAGGTCGATTACTCAGTGCCGCACGCCAAGGTGCACCAGTCGATCTGGGTGCGTAACGGCAATGTGGAAATTACCTCGGTGTCCGATCTGACCGATAAGGAAGTGATCGTCATGAAGGGCAGCGTGATGCACGACTTCATGGTTGATCGTGCGATTCCTGCTCAACTGCATCTGGTGCCGACTCTGGCCGATGCTCTCACCCTTCTGGCCTCCGGCCAGCACGACTGCGCACTGGTGGCCAAACTGCCGGGGGAATACCTGCTCAGTGAACTGGAACTGAGCAATATCCATCCCATCGCCAAGCCGGTGATTGCGCAGAACTACGGCTATGCGGTGCACAAGGGCAACACTGAACTTGTCGACCGTTTTAACGAAGGGTTGGCGCTGCTGAAAAAAAACGGCCAGTATCAGACCATCCGCGAGCGCTGGCTCGGGGTGCTGCAGCCGGCGGAGATCTCCTGGCAGCAGATGCTACGCTACGGCTCGTTCGTGCTCGGGCCGCTGCTGGTGATTCTATTTTTAACGGTTCTGTGGTCACGAACCTTGCAGAAACAGGTGGCGGTACGGACCGAGGAACTGCAGCGGGAGGTCGCCGAGCGCCAGCGTGCGGTCGATGAGTTGAAGGTTCGTCAAAAACAGCTGCTGCATGCTGATAAGATGACGTCGCTTGGGATTCTGGTGTCGGGCGTCGCCCACGAGATCAATAACCCCAACGGTCTGATCCAGCTCAACTTGCCGCAACTGCAGAAGGCCTATCAGGACGCCGCGACGATTCTCGACGAACGACTGGAAACTCAAGGCGATTTCAAGCTCGGCTGGCTGAACTACTCGCGGATGCGGGACGAAATTCCGCATATGATGCAGGAGATGCTTGACGGCTCGACCCGCATCAAGCGGATCGTTGAAGACCTGAAGGATTTTGCCCGCCGCAACGACGCCGGTCTTGATGATCCCGTCGATCTCAATCAGGTGGTGGACGACGCGCTGCGACTGATGAAGAACACCATCGATAAATCGACCAGTCACTTTGTCGTCGATAGTGCCACCGATTTGCCGCCGTTTAAGGGCAACGGCCACCGCATTGAGCAGGTGATCGTCAATCTGGTACTGAACGCCTGTCAGGCATTGACCGCCACGGATCAGAGAATCACCATCAAAACCTGGTCTGAGGAACAGGAGGGGCTGGTGGTACTGCAGATCACCGATCAGGGCTGCGGGATCGACGCACAGTCACTGGAACATATGACCGACCCGTTTTTTACCACCAAGCGCGAAAGCGGCGGCACCGGGCTCGGCCTTTCGGTGTCCGACGGCATCGTCAAGGACCACGGCGGGCGGCTTGAGTTCGATTCGACCCCCGGCGAGGGGATGGTGGTCCGTCTCTACCTGCCGGTCTATGAGGAGCAATCATGAGCCAAACGCGCAAGCGCCTTTATCCTTCCTTCGGGGTTCTGCTGGTTGACGATGAGCTGCCGTGGCTGCGGAGCTTGAGCATGACCCTCGAGGGTCCGGCGGCGATGAACAATCTGGTGCAGTGCCAGGACAGCCGTAAGGTGATGGATATCCTTGCCCGGCGGGAAATCGGTCTGGTGCTGCTCGACCTGACCATGCCCCACCTGTCGGGGGAGGTCCTGCTCGAGCAGATTGTCGCCGAGCATCCCGACATCAGTGTCATCATCCTCAGCGGTCTCAATCAGCTAGAGACTGCGGTGCGCTGCATGCGACTTGGAGCCTTCGATTATTTTGTCAAGACGGTCGATGAAGAGCGGCTGGTCGAGGGGGTGCGCCGCGCGGTGCGGATGGTCGAGCTGGAATATGAAAACCGGGCGATGCGCCAGCGCTTTTTCTGTCATCAGCCCAAGTCTCCTGAGGCTTTTTCTTCGCTGGTGACCGGGCACCCCACCATGCAGGCAATCTTTCAATATGTCGAAGCGGTGGCGCCGAGCAGTCAGCCGATTATGATTACCGGCGAGAGCGGCACCGGTAAGGAGCTGATAGCGCGCGCCATCCACCAGTTGAGCCGCCCCGACGGACCACTGATCAATGTCAACGTGTCCGGACTTGACGACACCTATTTTGCCGACACCCTGTTCGGGCATGTACGCGGTGCCTACACCGGTGCCGATAGTCAGCGCAGCGGGCTGGTGGAGCAGGCCGCCGAGGGGACCCTGTTTCTCGATGAGATCGGGGACTTAAGCCCGGCCTCTCAGGTCAAGTTGCTGCGTCTTCTGCAGGAGGGGGAATACTACCCCCTTGGCAGCGATCATCCCAAGCAGATGACAGCGCGGGTGGTGGTGGCCACCCATCAGGATCTGGATCAGCGTATCGCCAGCGGTGCGTTCCGCCGCGACCTCTATTATCGTCTGCTGTCGCATCATGTCCACCTGCCGCCGTTGCGGGAACGCCGGGAGGACCTGCCGTTGCTGCTCGATCATTTTCTCCATCAGGCCGCCGCTATACTGGAGAAAACCGTCCCGACGCCACCGCCGGAGTTGGCGGTGCTGCTGGCCACTTACCACTTTCCCGGCAATGTCCGTGAGCTCGAAGCGATGGTCTACGATGCGGTTAGTGTCCATAGCGCGAGGGTGCTGTCGATGAAGAGCTTTCAGGAGCGGATCGGCGCGCATGAAGTGGAGTCGACTGCCCCGCAGATGGCGTGCGCCGTCAACCCCTACACGCAATTGGACCCGCTGCCGACCCTGCAGCAGGCCGGGCAGCTGCTGGTAGACGAGGCGATGCGTCGTTCGGAGGGGAACCAGAGTATCGCTTCGCGCCTGCTGGGGATTTCGCAACCGGCCCTGAGCAAGCGGTTGAAAAAATAGGTTCTGCGCCTTCCGGACCGATGAACCCCTATGTCCCAGGTTATAGCTATTTGTTTTGTTATAGGCAGGATAAGCTGCTGAAAAGTAAAGGGTATTGCGCCTTTTTTCTGTTGCGAGTGTTTCCAGAGGTTATAGCCGATCGGGTGGCGGGGGTGTCACGGATTTTTTCTTTTTTCTCTTTGAAATCAGGCTGATACTGATCCTGGTGAAAGCTGGCACCGCGCTTGCTAATTAACGATCATACGTTAGACTTTCACACTTTCGGGAGTGGCGCAGGGCTGCTTCCGACCAATCAGTTTAGTCGAGGAGGAGAATCGATGAAAAAGTTCTTTATGTTCCTGTTGGCGTTTGCCGTTGCCGGCGGTCTGGTCCTTCCTGTTGAAGAGGCACAGGCGCAGAATCAGTTTGTGACCATCGGCACCGGTGGTGTTACCGGTGTTTACTACCCGACCGGTGGGGCGATCTGCCGTCTGGTCAACAAGACCCGCAAAGAGCATGGCATCCGCTGCTCGGTGGAGAGTACTGGTGGCTCGGTCTACAACCTGAACACCATCGCTGCCGGCGAATTGGACATGGGCGTTGCCCAGTCTGACTGGCAGTACCACGCCTATCATGGCACCAGTAAATTCGAAGCACAGGGCCCCAACAAGGACCTGCGCGCGGTCTTTTCGGTTCACCCTGAGCCGTTCACCATGGTCGCCCGTGCCGATTCCGGCATCAAGAATTTTACTGACATCAAGGGCAAGCGGGTCAATATCGGCAACCCTGGTTCCGGCCAGCGCGGCACCATCGAGGTGCTGATGGGTGCCGTCGGCATGAAGGTTGACGATCTGAAACTGGCTTCTGAACTGAAGGCTGCAGAGCAGTCGAAGGCGCTCTGTGACAATAAAATTGACGCTATGGTCTACGTTGTTGGCCATCCTAACGGCTCGATCAAAGAAGCGACCACGTCCTGCGATTCGGTGCTGGTTAATGTCGATGGCCCGGCTGTTGCCAAGCTGATTACGGACAACCCTTATTACCGGACCGCGACCATCCCCGGTGGTATGTACCGCGGTTCTGATGCCGATACCAAGACCTTCGGTGTCGGTGCGACTTTCGTTTCCTCCGCCAAGGTTCCCGAAGATGTCATCTACAACGTTGTTAAGGCGGTTTTTGAAAATTTCGATGATTTCAAAAAGCTGCATCCGGCCTTTGCCAACCTGAAGAAGGAAGAGATGATCAAGGACGGCCTGTCGGCTCCTCTGCATGCCGGTGCGGCCAAGTACTACAAAGAAGCAGGGTTGATGTAGTTTTGTCAGTGTAGGGATTAAAAAAATGCACCGCTTTGTCGGTGCATTTTTTTTCACGAGGGGTTGGAGTGGATAGTGCAAAGAGGTGACGGCTTATGAGCGACAAGACCATCAAAACCGACGAAGAATTGCAGGAGATGATCGCCGAGACCGAATCGGGGGCGCGGAACCCGGTCGGCGCATTTCCGAAGAAGGTACTGTTTGTTGTGCCGCTGATCTGGACCCTGTTTCAGCTCTGGTATGCGTCGCCTCTGCCCTTTCTCTTTAATATTCTTGTTCTTAACGACACGGAGGCGCGGGCCATCCATTTGGCCTTCGCCATCTTTCTGTCTTTTACGGCTTTTCCGACCTTTAAGAAATCGCCCACCACGTATATTCCGATTCAGGACTGGATTCTTGGTCTGATCGGAGCCTTTTGTGCCTCATATCTCTACATTTTTTATGTCCAACTGGCCGATCGTCCGGGGATCCCCAATCAGATGGATCTGGTGGTGTCGATCGTCGGCTTGGTGCTGCTCCTTGAGGCAACCCGTCGTGCCCTTGGCCCGCCGCTGATGGTGGTGGCGACGATCTTCATCATTTACACGTTCGGCGGGCAATACATGCCCGATGTGATTGCCCACAAGGGGGCCAGTCTCGCCAAAGGGATGTCGCATTACTGGCTCGGGACCGAAGGGGTCTTTGGTGTGGCTCTCGGCGTTTCGACCGGAATGGTGTTCATGTTTGTGCTGTTCGGTGCACTGCTTGAAGCCGCCGGCGCCGGGAATTACTTCATCCGTACGTCGTTCGCTGCTCTTGGGCATCTGCGCGGCGGACCCGCCAAGGCTGCCGTGGTCTCGTCCGGACTGACCGGGCTGGTGTCGGGATCGTCGATTGCCAACGTGGTCACTACTGGAACCTTCACCATCCCGCTGATGAAGAAGGTCGGTTTTAAAGCGGAAAAAGCCGGTGCCATCGAGGTTGCCTGTTCGACCAACGGTCAGCTGATGCCGCCGGTTATGGGGGCTGCTGCATTTTTGATGGTTGAGTACGTCGGCATCTCCTATATCGAGGTCATCAAGCACGCCTTTTTGCCAGCGATTATCTCTTACATTGCGCTGGTCTATATTGTTCATCTCGAAGCCAGTAAAATGGGTCTTGAAGGGATGAAGCGGGCTGTGCGCCGCACGGCGGTTCAGCGGTTGATGAGTTTTGTCTTTACCGTTCTGTTTTTGATTATCGTCGGCGGGGTGACCTATTACGGACTCGGCTGGATCAAAACGGTGGCCGGAGCCGCGACGATCTATATCGTGATCCTGTTGCTGGCGATTGCTTATACTGCGCTGCTCTGGCTGGCCTGCAAGGTGCCCGAGCTCGATTCCAGCCATGAGATCAAAGAACTTCCTCCTCTCAAAGAGACGGCGCAGGCCGGTTACTATTTTCTGTTGCCGATCGTTGTGCTGATGTGGTGTCTGGTGGTCGAGCGCCTCTCTCCTGCGCTGTCGGCTTACTGGGCCACGATGCTGATGATTGTCATCCTGTTGACTCAGCGGCCGATGAAAGGGGTTTTTCGCAAGCTGCAGGGCTCCGAATTCTCTTTCGGGACCGGATTTACCGATCTGATCCACGGCATGGTCGCCGGGGCGCGCAATATGATTGGCATCGGCGTTGCCACTTCGGCGGCGGGGATCGTCGTCGGGACCGTCACCCTCACAGGAATCGGGCTGGTGATGACCGAGTTCGTCGAATTTATCTCCGGCGGAAACCTGATGCTGATCCTGCTCTTTACCGCGATCATCAGTCTGATCCTGGGGATGGGCTTGCCGACCACGGCCAACTACATCGTCGTCTCGACCTTGATGGCTCCGGTCATTGTCGATCTCGGGGCTCAGAACGGTCTGATTGTGCCACTGATCGCGGTCCACCTGTTTGTGTTCTATTTCGGGATTTTGGCTGACGACACCCCGCCGGTAGGGCTTGCTGCCTTTGCCGCAGCGGGGATCTCCGGCGGTGACCCGATCCGCACCGGTATTCAGGGCTTTGTCTACGATATCCGGACTGCGGTGCTCCCATTTATGTTCATCTTTAATAATCAGCTGCTGCTGATCGGGCTCGATACCTGGTATCATCTGGTGCTGGTCATTGTCGCGGCCATCTTTGCCATGATCGCTTTCGCGGCCGGGACGCAGGGGTACTTTCTGACCAAGAGTCGCGTATGGGAGACTGCTGCGTTGTTGTTTGTCGCGTTGATTTTGTTCCGTCCCGGGCTAGTGTGGGACAAGGTGTTCCCGCCGCTGATCGAGGAACCGCCTGCCCAGTTGGAAGAGTGGGTTGGTCAAATGGACCCCGGTACCGCATTACGGCTGGAACTCAAGGGCGAAAAGATGAGCGGCAAAGAGTTTACCAAGACGATCATGTTGACCATCGGTGATCAGCCGACCGGTGCCGAGCGTCTGTTTGAGGTCGGTTTTGAAACTCGCGAGGAAGAAGGGCGCATCTTTATCGACAATGTCATGTTCTCCAGCATTGCTGAGCGCGCCGGGATCGACTTCGATCAGGAAATTCTCAATATTCAGGTGCCCACCAAGCGTCTGCCGAAAGAGTGTATGTATGTTCCGGCAACAGCACTCTATCTGCTGGTTTGCTTTGTTCAGCTTCGCCGCCGTAAAAAACACCCCTACGGGTCGACGCCAAAGATCGCGTGAACAGAAGCAGATGATATGCTTGGTAAACAGGAACCGTTTGGGTTGCTCGTGTTCGTCGGGAGGAAAAATAAATGGGAATTGAGCTGACAAAAATACTGGTGGCGAAGGACTTGAGTAAGGAGTCCTCCAATGTCATCCGTTACGCCCTGCAGCTGGGTAGCAAGTTTCATGCGCAGGTTTACGTGCTGCATGTCATGCCGACGGTTGATTCATCGGTTCTCAATATGGTCGCGCTGACCATGGGAGCCGACAAACTGGCCCGGCTGAATGCTGCCAACGAGGCCGAGTTGGCCGAGCAGACCCGCGAGCAGTTGCACAAGATCATTCAGTCCGAGCAGGAGCTGATAGAAGAGGAGATCAAGCACCCACCTCAGATCGAAGTCCATCACGGTGAACCGGTGCCGATGATTCTCAGTACCGCCGATCGACTCGATGTCGATATGATTGTTCTTGGCAGCCACAGCAAGGGTCGCCTGCACTACGCCTTTCTGGGGAGTGTTGCCGAAAAGATCCTGCGCAAAACCCACCGTGCTGTGACGATCGTACCGCCTCATGTCGGCCATTGATGCCTCTTGGTAAGCCGCCCTTTTCGGGAGATGGGGTCTGATTTCGGTTGACAGACCGTCACGGGACGCTACAATGATGACCAAAGAAGTCAGGCATTCTGTTCATACTTTCAAGGAGGAGAGATTCGATGACAGTTGAGCGTGAAGGTGCAGTTCTTTTCAAAGGCAATCCGGCGACACTGCTTGGTCCCGAAATCAAGGTCGGTGATGCCGCTCCCGATTTTCAGGTGGTCGACAACGGCCTGCAGCAGGTCACTCTGGCGACCGATGCTGGCAAGGTGAGACTGATCGCCGTGGTCCCCTCACTTGACACTCCGGTGTGTGACACCATGACCCGACAATTTAATCAGCAGGCGGCCAATTTGCCCGACTCCGTTGCGGTTTACACTATCAGCGTCGATCTGCCCTTCGCGCAAAAGCGCTGGTGCGGCAACGCCGGAATCGACAAGGTGCAGACCCTGTCCGACTATCAGGAGCGCAGCTTCGGTCTCAACTATGGTCTGCTGCTGAAAAATCTCAAGCTGCTCGCCCGTGCGGTCTACATCATCGACCAGAACGACAAAGTGTCCTACGTCGAAATCTGTTCTGAAGTCACCGCCGAGCCCGATTACACCGCAGCGCTCGAGGCGGTGAAAAAGCTGGTCTGACCGCTTCATTTTAAAGCAAGCAGAAAAAGAGTGGCCCCGGGACGGATGTTTCGGGGCCGCTTTGCAGTTAATCGTGGGTTCTGAGCTGGCTTTTGAGAGAGGGTCGCACAATTTGTTATCGTCATTACAGGCTTGTTTTCTCTATTCGTAAATCTATACTGATCTTTATTTTGCCTTGTTTTAATGGGGGGTTACCTGATAGCTTTCTATTTAAAGTCTATTCGGAAGGATGCCTCTAGCATAAGGTGGACATCACACATATGACCAGCTTCACTAAGATCAGCTGCACGTCCCATCCCCTGCGCCAGACCCTGTACAATGAACTGCACACCAGGCCGTTTCATGCCATCAGCGCTCCGCGACAGATCTCGTACCTGTCAATTGCAGCCCGCCATCAGGATCAGGATCGCGCGCTTGAATTGCTCCGCCAGCTCTGCAGTCGCTACCAGAGGCCGCAGCCAGACAGCAAAACCACCGGTTTTCGCGAGAACTTCGGCGACTTCACCCTAGAATGGGATCGGCACGGCGAATTCTATTCGCTGACCATCAGTCATCCTGTTGCCACTGACGCAGATCCTTTTGCTGTGCCAGCCATCGAACGGCTGCCCGGTGACTGGCTCGCCGAGCTTCCGGGGGAGGTGGTTGCGGCGTTCCATATTGCGGTGACCAGCGGAAACGACGCCGCCGAACCAGGAGATCTGTCACGTTATTTTGAAGGACAGCACATCTCGATCAGCGCCGCCAAGCAGGGCAAGGCCTGTATCTATACTGCATTTCGCCTGCACGCCGATGGCTTCGGCCGCTTCATCATTGTGAATAAAAGCATGTCGGACGCGCAGCTGGGCCGGCTGACGCGCCGCCTGATCGAGGTCGAAACCTACCGGCTGTTTGCTATGCTGCCCCTGCCGCAGGCCAAGAAGATTGTGCCACAACTGGGCGAGATGGACCGCCAGCTGGCGAGGCTGCTCTCTGAATTGCCGCAGATCGGCACCAACGAAGACGAACGCAACCTGTTGCAGAAGCTCTCCGAGTTAGAAGCGCGGCTGGAGTCTTGGCGTGCTGAAACCAATCACCGTTTTTCCGGGGCCAAGGCCTATCATGAGCTGGTACAGGACCGCCTTGGGCGGATCGGCGAAGAGAAGGTCGAGGGCTATACTACCCTTGGTGAGTTCATGCGGCGGCGGCTCGATCCCGCCATGCGCACCTGTGCTTCGGTGCAGACCTGGATGGATGATCTTTCTCAGCGTATCGAACGTGCTAGCGATCTGATGCGGACTCGCGCCAACCTGACCCTGCAGGAACAGAACCGCAGTCTGCTGGCTGCTATGAACCGTCGTAGTCGCCTGCAGTTCCGTTTGCAGGAAACCGTGGAAGGCCTGTCGGTGGTGGCGATCAGCTATTATCTGGTCAGTTTGATCAATTATATGCTTTACGCTCTGCCGCTCAAAACGTGGGGACTGAGCAAGCCGGTGGTGACCGCCGCGGCGATCCCTCTGGTGTTGGGCGGTGTGCTGTGGCTGACCCGGCGCATCAAACACCGCCTGATCCAGGCGCCGGATCATGAAGAGGGAGAGCAATAAATCGCGTGTGATCAAATGGTTTGGATCTCACCCATCGCTTGCTTTGTGGCGATTGACGGTCGTTGATTTAAACTTCTCTTTGATGACCGCACCGGAGTTTTCGCGGCATAGGAGTTCTGTGCTGTAGTTGTGTCAACGGAGACTCCGCTCTGTTCGGTCCGTAGATACCACTCGTATCGATCAGCTTTTGGTACTGAAAGTATGCTGTGTTTTTTACATGAGCCTGTTTGTGATGACGTAAACCCGTAACATCATGAGAGCATCGGTAACCATGAGCAGACCTGCAACGTATTATGATGTCGTCGTGATCGGCACCGGCCCCGGCGGCGAGGGGGTGGCGATCATGCTCGCCAAATCGGGCAAGCGGGTCGTTGTTGTCGAAAAACACTGCATGGTCGGCGGTGGGTGTACCCACTGGGGGACTATTCCCAGTAAAACTTTTATCCATGTTGCCCGTCAGTACGGTGAGCAGACGCAGAACCGCCTGATCGATTGCGCTGGTGATCTTCTGCCTCTCGACGCGGACCGTCTGATGACTGCGGTGACCGATGTGGTCGAGCAGCAGGTCAACGATCGGGCTGGTTTTTACCGGCGCAACGGGATCGAGGTTGTTGAGGGGTTTGCGCGGTTCGCTGATCCGCATACCGTTGAGGTGTGTGTCGGTTCAGAGGTGACCCATGTCCTCCATGGTGATTCGGTGGTGATCGCCAGTGGCACCCACCCCTATCGGCCGGACGATGTCGATTTTTATAACCTGCGGGTGGTCGACAGTGACACGGTGCTGAAGATGCGGACGCTGCCGAAGGTGCTTACGGTTTACGGTGCCGGGGTGGTTGGCTGTGAATATGCGTCCGCCTTCAGAGGGCTGGGCGTCGACGTCAATCTGATTAACACCCGCCCGCGGATTCTGGAATTTCTCGATGATGAGATCAGTGCTGCTCTCGGCGACCACATGTGCAACCAGCAGGGGATCAAACTGTTGCAGGGCGCGGAGTACCAGCGGGTAGAGGTCGGGGCGGACGGTGTGCTGCTGCAGTTGCAATCGGGCCAGACGATCCGCTCGGATATGCTGCTGTGGGCCAATGGTCGCAGCGGGAATATCGCCGGGATGAATCTGGAGGCTGTCGGTATTGCGGCCGACTCCCGTGGCCAGATTGCTGTCAATGGTTCCTATCAGACGGCGGTACCGCACATCTACGCGGTCGGTGATATCATCGGTTCCCCCAATCTGGCCAGCGCGGCCTACGATCAGGGACGCTTTGCCGCCTGCCACATCATCAGCGGGCAATGTGATACCGCGCTGGTGAGCGATATTCCGACCGGGATCTATACCCGGCCGGAAGTCAGCTGTGTCGGCATGACGGAGCAGGAGCTGGTCGGTAATGGGATCCCTTTTGAGTCCGGTCGCGCCCACTTTCGTAACCTGGCTCGTGGCCAGATCTCCGACCACAAGGTCGGTATGCTCAAGCTGCTGTTCGATCCCGATAGCTTGGCAATTCTCGGTGTCCACTGTTTTGGACACAGTGCCGCCGACCTGCTGCATCTTGGGCAGTCGATCATGGCCCAGCCGTCACCGCTGAACAGCATCCGCTACTTTATCAACACCACCTTCAACTATCCGACGATGGCCGAGGCGTACCGTGTGGCGGCGCTCAACGGCTACAACAAACTCCGGCCCGGACCCGCTTCATAGGGCTTGATTCAGTCGGCGGTGAAGCTGATGTCGCCGTACAGGGCTTTGGCCGATCCGTGGGCGTTGTCGCTGTCGGTCATGACAGCGACGGCGTCAATGCGGAGAATCTCTTCACCGAACGCTCTCTTTAAATCGTCCAGAACATTTCGTTTTTCCCGATACCAGACGCCGGTGGCGTCATCACTGCTGCGTATTGCCAGCAACATGGCATTCTTTCCGGCAAAGGCGTTGGGCCACAGCGCGTCTTTTTCCTGGCTGGAGGTCCACACGTAATTGAGTGCCCGAGTCTTCCAGAACAGCAGGCCACCGCTGACAACAACGTAGAGGCGCGCGCCATAATCGTCACCGTCTCTGGTAGTTTCAGCCAGTGGCGGGTGGGCCTTTTCGAGCCTCCATTCCCAGTTCAGGTACGGGGTGCGGGAGAGATCGATTTCGACTTCACGGAACAGGCCGGAGGCCGCATTGTTGGCTTCGGCCGCGAGGACGGTGCGGCCCTGTTGCTCGACAAGCCTATAATCTGTCTGTCCGGAGAATTCCTTAGACTGCCAGCCGTCAAGCAGGCCGGATGAAAAATTGCCGACGAGGAGCATATCCGCCGTTCTGTCTGCGGATGCAGCAAGGGGGAAGCTGAGGGTCAGCAGGAGCAGGACAATCAGGAGCCGTTGCATCGAATCTCCTTTGAAGGGGATGTGTCGGGAGTGGATCAGGCCTGGCGTGCGAAATCGCACCTCTGGTGACATCATAGCAGCCAGATCGGTTTGCGCACACCGATTATCAGCAG
>PKUC01000021.1 GCA_002868865.1 Desulfuromonas sp.
ATGGAGTTGCTGCTGACTTGGTCGATTTCTTCGGTAAACATCCCGATGTTCAGTCCGGTCGGGTTTAATCCTGTCAGAAGTCGGTATACCTGCACATTGACTTCGTCCGGAGTCAGCGCCCGGTTGTCGCTTTCGGACTGCATCTGTCTGGTGTAGAGCGAGCTTTCCTCGGGGTTGATAGAGAGCAGGGTCAGATATTTTATGTCGATATGGTTCAGGAGCTTCTGGGTGCCTGCGATGTGGGATTCTGACAGTTTCAGCCCCCCTGCGCCGGGCATCATCATTGCGGAGACTTCGATGCCTACCGCGGCCAGTTTTTTTGAGGCTTCTATCATGTCGTCGCAGGTGCAGTCCTTGCGGAGAGAGCGTAAGACGTCATCCGAGCCGCTCTCCAGGCCCCAGTACACCAGGCAGAGTCCCGCGTCCTTGAGCTGTTTCAATTCATCGACCGATTTTTCCAGAATCGAAGCCGTTCTGGCGTACAGCGAGATGCGCTGCGGATTGAACAGATCACCGGCATAGTTTAACGCATCCAGCAGAAGCCCGGTCTTCACTCTCAGAGAATTTCCACTGCCGATGAATAGCCGCTGAATCCGGGACTTTTCCGCGCCGATCGATGCGGCCACCCGGTCGGCGTGCTCGCGAAATTCGTCAAAAGATTTCGTCACAGGGGTCAGGGCGGCATACTCGGTACAAAAGGTACACCGGTTGTAATCGCAGCCCGTCGTTAGTTCCAGGCGGAGCACATGGGGTTTTCTTTCGGACGGTGGCGCTGACAGACTGTGGGAGCTGAACAGGCTCTCGTTTCTGTAGGTCTGCTCCATCTTCGGCGCTAAAACCGGAAAAATCCGCCCGGGGACACTGACAAAATTATCACCCTCTGACCTGATGAACCCTTTATCGATCAACAGTTGAATGCCGAGATGGGCAGCAAAAGAAGAGACGGACGTATCGATGCGCGACTTCATGACCCTCATCATGGCATCGTTAAAAAAATAGTGAGCGATGCCTTCTAAATCATGGTGCCTGTTCAGAAGATCATTGAGTGTCACGATTTGAAGATCTCTGTCGGGAATTTCCTGCGACCGCACCTCTGTGCCGTGGCGACCGGTCATCAGGTAAAATCTCACCCGTGATCTGTTTGCGGATTTTTCTGTTATAAACCCCTCGCTTTCCGGGCGAATGGCGCTGTTCGTACTTTCCGGCCGGATCATGACTCTGGCCCCTCTGGCTAAATCGGGCTGATTTTTCTGTTGCAGTGCTGTGATGATTAGCGGGATCAGCTGGCGCTTGAGTACGGGCCATGAGGGGCTACTTGAGTGCTCTGCGGGCGTGGTGAGCGCAGAATCGGTTTTTTCCTGTAAGAATTGAACGATCTTTGCTGCCAGGGATTGCTTGTCGCTGGTGGTTTCAAACAGGGAATCAATGCCGTCGTAATAGGGCAACAGGCTGGAGATGACGTGGTTCTTGAATTTACGGATCAGTTTGTCGCGACGTATTTTTTGCCCGTCGATCTGTCTGACCATCCATAACAGATCGGTGTGGAGAACAAAGGGGTGATTTTGTCTTTCTGGTGGAGACGGCCCTGCGGTTTTAATCGGGTCCAGCGCCTCGGGACTGTTTGCTGACAACACAGACTCTCCGGTTGAAATAGTCTCGTGATACGACCTGCTAATAATCGACACCTTTACGGGCTTTAATGCCGGATTTGAAGGCATGTTTCACATCCCGCAGTTCTGAGACGGTGTCTGCCAGCTGGCGAAGGGCCTCTCCGCCTCCCCGACCGGTGACGACGACGCTCTGCTGCTCGGGGCGGCTGCGCAGGGCATTTAACACCATCTCCTCATCCAGGTAGCTGTATGCCAGCATATAGGTCAGTTCATCGAGAATGACCAGATGGTAGCGGTCGTCCTGCAGCAGTTTTTGAGCATGAGCCCAGGTTGCTTCGGCGGCGGCGATGTCACCGGTGCGATCCTGTGAGTCCCAGGTGAAGCCGGTCGCCATCTGCTCAAAGTAGACCTCTGGATGTTTTTCGCGAATAAAAAGTTCTTCGCCGGAGAGCTGTTTGCCCTTGATGAACTGAATGATACCGACCTTAAAGCCATAGCCCAAGCTGCGCATCGCCATGCCGAACGCGGAGCTGGACTTGCCCTTGCCGTTGCCGGTCAGCAGGATCATAACTCCCCGTTCTTCGCCGGCGCGGACGATGCCGGCATCGATCTGTGTTTTGCGCTTTTTCATCGTGTCGTTGTGTTGATCGGAGCTGTCGCTGTGGTCTGGTTTGCTCATGGTTGGCTCACCTGTCTGGTTAAATCCGGAAATTCAAGACCCTGTCATCGGGTGACGTTCTCAGCTTTTATCATGAAGCATCGTGCACGCCGGATCAACCATTGCTTCAATATCCTTGTTTTGCATTGTGCTCTGCTGTTTTTTGTGAATGGTGTGCCGCGTTCAGAACGAAAATTCAGGTGCTCTGGAATCCTGATCTCTCGACCGAGATAGCTCCGCAAGAGGTCGAAGGATGGTATCGTTTTTTGACGCTTTCCCCTATTTCTTATTGATTTTTCCTTTTGAATCCTTAAAATGCCACAGCTTTTTTCAGTAGAGGTGCTTTCGACATAGAAAGTGGCTTGTAAGTTACTGAAATAATGTTACTATTTTGAATGGAGACGGAGTGCGTATGAAAAAGTATGACGGGAAAATGCCTGTGGTCGGCTGGCGCGAGTGGGTGTCGCTTCCCGATCTGGGGTTGCCCGGAATCAAGGCTAAAATCGACACCGGTGCGCGGACTTCGGCGCTGCATGCCTTTTTTGTCGAATCCTATCGCCAGGAAGGGCAGGAATTTGTTCGCTTCTGCGTCCATCCTCTGCCGGGTACAGATAGTGTTGAGCGGATCTGCCACGCCCGGGTCAAGGACTGCCGACGTGTGACCGACTCCGGCGGTCATGTCGAAGAACGCTACGTGATCGAGAGTCGACTTCAGATCGCGGAGTATTGTTTTCCGATCGAGCTGACATTGACCAACCGCGACACCATGAAGTTTCGCATGCTGCTCGGGCGCACTGCGCTGCAAAAAATGAATGTTCTGGTTGCTCCCGATCGTTCGTACCTGCTGGGGCCATCCTTGCGCCATGCTTACCACCCTACTGCCACGGAGGCCTCACAATGAGAATCGCTGTCCTGTCACGTAACCCCAAACTCTACTCCACGAAAAGACTGGTGGAGGCGGCCACCGAGCTCGGACATGAAATCCGGGTGTTCGACCCGTTACTCTGTTACATGACCATCGCTACTCAGCGGCCGACGATCCACTATAAGGGTGAGGAGCTGACGGGCTTCGATGCCATTATCCCCAGGATCGGTGCGTCGATCACCTTTTACGGGACCGCGGTTGTTCGCCAGTTCGAAATGATGGGTGTCTACAGCCTCAACGAGTCGGTGGCGATCAGCCGTTCGCGGGACAAGTTGCGCAGTCTGCAGTTGCTGGCGCGCAAGGGGATCGGTCTGCCGGTGACCGGTTTTGCCAACTCGACGAAGTATACCAAGGATCTGATAAAATTAGCTGGCGGGGCGCCGCTGGTGATTAAGCTTCTGGAAGGAACCCAGGGGATCGGCGTGGTTCTGGCCGAAACCGGAAAGGCCGCGGAGAGTGTTATCGAAGCGTTTCGCGGGTTGAAGGAAAACAT
>PKUC01000070.1 GCA_002868865.1 Desulfuromonas sp.
ACTCTGGCCACACATTCCAGTAAAAAAACGAAAATTTCCCACTTTTTTTGCGCCAGCGCCACAAAACACCTGGACAGATCCTGCCGAAAAACGTTGTTGAGATCTTAGCCAGCAGCCCTCACGATGAAACCCGAGACAACAAAACCATTGTCACACAAAAAACCGGACTAGACTGCGCGCACCGTCTATACATAAGCCTCGTGTATTTTCAGTGGAACTAAAGTCATGTATACAGTCGACAACCGCTTTACGACCTGACAATTACAGCTTCCACTTTATTTGGAAATCGAAAGATCGTAAAAACCTTAAAATTTTTATGTCGCGCTAACCTGTTGTTTTATAATGCTTTTTTACTTGACAACTCCTGTCGTCTATAGTTAAATATCATCACATCAAAGAGATTGGTTGTTCATCACGAACGACCCTGAATGCAGTTCGTCGCAGACAAGGAGGTCACACATGAGTAATCAAGTCGCTGTCGCAACAGGAGCAAGAGCAGAATCCCAACTGGGCGTCACCCTGATGTTGATCACCTTCCGAGTTTCTGTGGTTCTGACGCTGTTTGTCGCCGGTCTTATCGGCCTGTTCGGAATCGCGTGCCTGGTCGGTGGAGCCTTGACCGCAGGTGGCCCCTTCCAACTCGCACAGGGATGGTTCTCAGCGATTTCAGGTCTCTAACTGACATCACACCATTCCGCGCCGCAACCCACAGAGCGGCGTAACTCCACGGCACATCAAAGGGCTGTATGCCGTACCGGCATGCAGCCCTTTTTACATCTGCCACAGAAAAGACATTTTTACGGTATAATCTGACGGATGCCCAGCGTCACTTTTTGCTTGATGCCCTGCAACCAATGTCCGGTAGCCAGCCTTTCTCACCGGCAACCACACAGGAGACGACAATAATGACCAAATTCTCGGACATCATCCTATCATTTTTTAAGGGGATCGCCCGGAGCCGCGTTTCTCTGCTTGGCGCCATGCTGACCACGGTGACCTTCCCCTTCCTGCTCGGACTTGTGATTATCGACTCCTGGTTCCATATCGATAATCCCTACTTCGGCGGCTTTGTTTACATGATAATCGGTCCCGCGTTTATCGCCGGGCTGGCCATGGTCTTTATCGGTCTGTTTTTCCTGAAAGGCAAAGAGGAGGTTCGCCTCTTCACCCTCACCTACCTGCAGGAACATTTCGCCGACGAAACCCGCTTCAACCGGGTCCGCAAACTCATTTTTCTCGGCGTGCTGCTCACCAGTATCAATTTTGTCATCTTCGGCCTGCTGGGCTACAGCGGTTATCACTATCTGGAATCGAACAGCTTCTGCGGCCAATTCTGCCACACGGTCATGAATCCCGAGTACACAGCCTACCAGAACTCCCCCCATTCCAAGGTTCACTGCGTCGACTGCCATATCGGCTCGGGTGCTACTTGGTTTGTGAAATCGAAAGTCTCCGGCGCGAGACAGCTGGCGGCGGTGGCTCTGGACACGTATCCTCGCCCGATTCATACCCCGGTACACGGACTGCGACCGGCACGATACACCTGCGAGGAGTGTCACCGACCCGACAAGTTTCACGGGGACAAGCTAAACGTCATCGATTCCTATGAGGACGATGAAAACAATACCCATCTCAAAACCGTCATGCTGATGAAAATCGGCTCAGCCGGCAGCGGCACCGACAAACCTCACGGCATCCACTGGCACGTCGCCGAGGAGAACACCATTACCTACAAAGCCGATCCCAACCGGCTGACCATCCCCGAGGTCACCCTGACAAAAGCTGATGGCAGCAGCGTTGTATTCCGCAGTGAAGATGCAGCGGACATCATCGAAGAAGAGGGCCATGAGCTGGAAGCCCGGACCATGGACTGTATCGATTGCCATAACCGTCCGACCCATATCTACCGGGACGCGGAAACGGCCGTCAATGAAGAGATCACCAAGGGCACCATCGACCGCACCATCCCCTACATCAAACAGCAGGCCATGGAAGCGGTCAATCAGAAATATTCCTCTCAAGACGATGCGATGGCCGGCATAGAGAACCAGCTGCGCAACTGGTACAAGTCCAACTATCCCAACCTTGATGTGGACATACTTGATCGCGCTATCGCCGGCACCCAGAACGCCTATGCCATGAACGTCTTCCCCGAAATGAAAATAGAATGGGGCACCTACGTCAACCACATCGGACACGGTGAAGAGTTTGATATCGGCTGCTTCCGCTGCCACGACGGTATGCACGAAAGCGATGACGGCGAAGTCATCTCCGCAGACTGCACCACCTGTCACGTCGTTCTGGCCGAAGACGAAGAGGAGCCGGAAATCCTCCAGTCCCTGCAGGGCGAATAACGACATCGCCGCACACAAACCTCAACAGCAAGAAGGCCCGCCCGGTGATCACCGGGCGGGCCTTCTTGCTGTATGCTCTAAATTTAAAATCGACAAAAACGACAATCAGCTATTCGTTGATAACATCGTCCTGCGACTGGGCGCGCTGTTGCTCCTTGGCGTCCTTACGGACTTTCTTCATCGCCTTGATGAAAAAATCGCAGTTCTGACATCGACCCGGTTCCCGCGCGCAAGCCAGATCGTCACGCTCCCAACAGGGGATGGTCTTGTCAACAAAGGCAGAACAAGCATCACGCTTTTCAGGAGGGCAGTGATTGATCTCCCAGCAGGGCGTTAATTCAAGCAGTTTTTTGATGCCGGGGATACTGATTCCCTGTTCGTGAATCAGATCGCGCAGACATTGAATCCACTCGATATCGTCACTGGAAAAGAAACGCTTCTGACCCTTACGGGCCGGACTGATCAAACCTTCCTCTTCGTAGATCCGGAGAGTCCTGGGGTGAACCTCCAGAAGCTTAGCGGCAACACTGATGGGATAGATGGGGTCGCTGCTGTTAACAGCCATGCGATGGTCCTTTCTTTCTAATCAGCGAACAAACAAGTAGGAAGAAAAACATAACCTACTCTTTCACTCTTCTATTTATACCACACCTTCCGCTCTCCTTGGTAGGAATAAATTCCCCATCGCTGCTCAATTACACGACCCTTTCACACACTGGGCCCACCGAACCGCTCCCCGGCAACAGATGTCACCACAGACACATGCAACAATACAACATTCTGTGCAACACAAAAGCTCTCGCCGCCGCAAAAAAATAAACAGATCAATATATAAACAACTACGCATAATAACCGGCGCAACCTATCGAAAAACAACATGTTTGACAATCAAAGAAACCACAAGCCGTGAACTTCCAAAAAAAGGGGATATAATTATTTACAGGAAAAGGCCAAATAAGTGTTGCACCGCGATGTTGTACATGGTAGTTATCCGCATCAGCTGCAACAAAACAGTTCCTCTTTTCTGCAGGCGCGATGATTCAGACTGGTGCCTGGGACGCAAATTCAAAAAAGGAGAGACACGATGATCCGCGAACTGATGAGCAAGATCAGCAGATTCCTTCTTACCCTGATTCTCTTCACCGCAACCACCGCCATGGTCCTCTCCACAGCAGTCCCTAACGCCCACAAACCGGGCATGTTCGCCGCATCACTGATCGCCGCACTTGTCGTTGCGATGTACGATATCGGTGTCTTCCACGTTGAGTGCGAGATCTAACAGACCACGCACGATACCGGCAAAATATAGACAAACTTCTGAAGCTCCGCTCCTCAAAGCAGGGCTTTAGTTTTGCCCTTAAAGCGCGTTGCAATACGTTGCACAACAACACTCGCCACATTCGATTCAGGCCCAGCACAGACCACCGAGCCTGAGCTAGCATTCAATTCTATTCGGGAGCAAAGGAAAATCTACATGGACGGGCACACAAAAAAACTCACACTGAATGAAATCGAAAGAGGGGTTACCGAACGCCTTCTTTCCGGAGGAGTCTTGTACTATCTCGCTCTGGCGATTTCGGGCGGATTAGTCGTTGCCGCCCTCGTTGCAGGCGTGCACTCAATGATTGTTGGTCACGACCACGTATATGGCGTCACCCGCGAAGTCCCCTGGGGCATCCTGATTGCCACCTACGTTTTTTTCGTTGTCACCTCAACCGGCCTCTGCCTGGTGTCATCAATCGGACACGTCTTCGGTGTTGAGTCTTACATGCCGATTGCCAAACGGTCGGTATTCCTGTCGATCGCGACCATCCTCGGCGGCTTTTTTGTTATTGCCTTTGAAATCAAGCTGCCATGGCGGATGGCGATCTACAACGTCATCTCCCCGAACATCACTTCGAACATCTGGTGGATGGGTACCCTTTACGGTGTCTATCTCGTCCTGATGATCTTCGAATTTGCATTCCTCAACCTCAACATGCACAAACCTGCAGTCGCTTGCGGATTCGGCGGATCGATTGCCGGTATCGCCGCCCACAGTAACCTCGGTGCCGTCTTCGGCCTGCTGATGGGTCGCGGATTCTGGCACGGGCCCTACATGTCGATCTACTTCATCGCTTCGGCAATGATGACCGGAACAGCGATCATCTACCTGTTCCACCATCTGGCCTATAAGGTTAACGGCCAGCAACTATCGGCCGACAAACCGATGATGGAATCTCTCGATGTAGTTCGCCGCCTCGGCATCCTGCTGATCTGCGTCATCATGTTCTTCACGATCTGGAAGATGGTT
>PKUC01000049.1 GCA_002868865.1 Desulfuromonas sp.
CTATGAGCACTTAACACCACCTGATCTGGTTGTCGTGCTGCGAGCCTCTGTTGACTGTCTCAGGACGAGGAAAACCGATATCGATATGGAGCGCCATCGGATGAAGGCAGATGCGGTCAATGCCGTGCCTCGGGCAGATGGGGTGGTTCTGGTCGATGCCGAGCAACCCTATGCGCAGGTGTTGCTAGCGGTGAAAAGAGCTGTGTGGAACAGCTTGTAGAGACGGGAACGCGTATGAATGAGGGTGTCAAAAAGATCATCGCGAAATCTCTCTGCTCCCTCGGGGGAGATGCCGCTCTGCGAACCATCAACAAGCACAAGGTGTTGGTCCTGACCTATCATGGTGTTTACCGCCGGAGTCAGGCCCCGATCCCTCTGTTCACCCACCTCAGCGATGATCTGTTTCGCTGGCAACTTCAATTCCTCAAGGACCATTATCACATTCTTTCAATGACAGAATTTGTTGCCAGGTTGAAGGCTGGAGCGGACTTTCCCGAGCGATCGGCGTTGATTACTTTCGATGATGGTTTCCGGAACAACTATGATGTCGCATTTCCGGTGCTGAAAGAGCTTGGCGTGCCCGCCACCATCTTTTTAACCGTTGATTTTATTGGTAAACTTAAGATGCTGTGGTTTGACAAGTTGTTTCTGCTGCTGAAAAGATATCTGCGGACCGGGACCTCCCTCGGCCAGATACACCATCAACTGGTCGAGCAGAAAGAAGTAACGAACCTCCATGATCTCTATGAAGTGGCGACAGCATTGTACAAGACGATGTCGGATGCGGAAAAAAATGAACGGCTGGATGCCCTGACGGCGGAGAGCGATCTGTCTGAAGATCCGCTCGCAGCACAATTCATGCTGATGTCATGGGAGAACGTTACCGAAATGTTTAAGAGCGGTCTGGTCGATTTTGGCGTTCACACAGCGACACATCGTATTCTCAGGGGTCTTGTGGCCGAGGAGTATTCCCGTGAAATCGATGTTCCGCGCAAAACCCTGTCGAAACGCCTGGGGAGGGAGGTGTCCACATTCAGCTATCCAAACGGCATTCCGGACCGGGATTTTTTCACCGAACATGAGGATTACCTTAAACGCTGTGGTTACAGTTGCGCGTTTTCGACCCGGGTTGCCCTCAACGATATGACAACCGGCGGCCGATACCGCCTCAATCGGATCGCCATCGGCAACGATCTGACCTCCGATCGCCATCTGTTTCCTCTCCGTATTGCCGGTCTTGCCGCTGCCGGAAGGAAGGAGTGCTGATGCTGACTGCCACGTTTTTTCTTGTCGTGACAGCTGTCGGTACCGTTCTGGCGTTGATGCGCGGCCCGTTCTGGGCTCTTCTGGTTTACGCCAATGTTTATTTCAACAGCCCCCATCCCGGAGTGAACTGGTGGGCTGCCAGTCTTCCCGATGTGCGCTGGAGCCTGTTCACGTTTGCGGTACTGGGACTCTCCATGGTACTGCACCGTGACCGGCTTGCGACGCATGAAAATAGCACGTTGAAATGGATCTTCGCTTTTCTGGTCCTGACCTTGATAACCAGCCATGCCAATCCGGCAGATATCGAAACGGCCAGAGAATACAGCTACATGTTGTTCACCTTTTTTCTCATCGGTTATGCGCTGGTAAAAACGCTGGCCGATCTGGATCAGCTTAAGTTTTTTCTGCTGCTGGTGATCGCCTTTGCGACCAACCTGTCGATCAAGGCCGTGACGGAGGGGAAACGAATTCACGCACGCTTGGAGAATATCGGTACAGCAGATGCGCTGGGTTCGAATGAGTTCGGATTGTTGCTGGTGGCGATTATTCCGCTGTTGATCCCTTTTTTGTTTCACGGCAAGCTGTGGGAGCGGATCTGCTGTCTTCTTGCGTTGCCTCTGCTGATCAATGCGGTGATCCTCACCAGCAGCCGAACCGCTATTGTCGCTCTGGTGGGGGCCGCGCTGTTTTGCGCCCTGTTTCTCGCCGACGTCAAGGTCAAAAAATATTTTGTGATTTTTACCGTCCTTGTGGTGCCAGCGTTTATTTCTCTGGCGGATGAATATTTTATCGAGCGGATGTCGACCCTGTTTGTCTCTGACCAGGTCTCACAGGAACAGCTCGATGAGATCAGCTCGGGCCGTTTGGCGATATGGGGCCATGGCCTCGAGATGTCAGCCGATTATCCCCTCGGAGCCGGTCCCGGTGGGTTCCGAGCGATGTCGCGGTTCTATATGCCGGAAGAGATCCTGGTCTACAAGCCGGGCCGAACCTACGGTGCCCGCGCGGCGCACAGCTCTTATCTGCTTGTTCTCGTGGAGCAGGGCTGGGTGGGACTGCTTCTCTATCTTACGCTCTGTTTTTCAGCACTGTGGATGCTGATCAGGAATATTGTTCTTTATAAGAGAAAGGAGCGTTTGCACACATTTTCGGGATTTCTGCTGATGGGGCTCTGTTTTTCACTGCTGACCGTACTGATCGGCAGTCACTTTACCTCTCGGGTGTATTACGAATTTTTCTGGTGGCAGATTGCGTTGTCTGTGATCGGAAGCTCTCTTGCGGCGCGCTGGTTGGAAGAAAACCTTGACGTTGCTGGGTGATGACTTTGTCCGGAAGATCGGCAAGAACTTCGGAATCGTCTTCTGCGGGAATTCGGCGTCTGCTGTTCTGGGGTTGGTGTCCTTCACCTTGATGGCCAGAGCTCTGGGACCGGAGTTGCTCGCGTACTTTGCCCTCTCTCAGGCCTATGTTCGCATAATTAACGATATCTTTAATGTCCAGACATGGGAGTCGATGCTCAAATTCGGTGCCGGTGAGACCGGTTCGAAAAAGCTCGCCAGCCTTGTCAAGACCAACCTTGTCCTCGATCTTGTCAGTGCCTGGATTGCCTTTGGATTTTCGCTGTTGATGCTGCAGGGGGTTGCGTCTTATCTGGGCTGGACCGATGCGTTGGTCACTGTTGCCGAAGTCTATATATGGGTAATTCCGTTTACCTTGACGACACTGACGATCGGTGTCCCGCGCTGGTGTGACCGATTCTTTCTGATCGCCAAGATTCAATTCGGAGTGGCCATCATCAAGGTGGTTCTGATCTCGGTGCTGTTTTTTATCGACAGTTCTGTGACCACTTTTGTTGCGGTCTATGTTCTGGCCGAAGTGCTTTTGAACTGCACGCTGATATTTTTCAGTGTCAGGCTGCTCAATGAAAAACTCGGCCGGCGCTGGTGGCATTCGACCCTGCAGCTCGATCTGCAGCAGTTGACGTTTCTCTGGTGGACCAATCTGCGGACGATTGTCCGCATCCCGGTTCGCCATCTGGATGTGGTGTTGATCAATCTGGTGATGTCGGTGCAGGCCGTCGGTATCTACAAGGTTTACAAGGAGCTGATCGAAATCATCAACCGCTTTGGCGATCCTCTGAATCAGACCCTGTACCCGGAGTATGCGCGGATTATCGGTCGGGGACAATCGGATCAGGCGGTCCACGGGACGCGTCGTCTGATGCTTCTGTTATCCTTGTTGTGTGTGGTGATTGTTGTCGGTCTGCTGCTGGCCTCCAAGCCCGTGTTGACCCTCTTTTTCGGCGAGGAATATTTAAC
>PKUC01000009.1 GCA_002868865.1 Desulfuromonas sp.
TCATAAACGCACCCCAGCCCGGTACCACGCTCCCGGCCGGAATCGGAGGCATAATCATTCGCAAACTCTGCACCGGCGACTGTGAACGCATGTGGAGAATACCGGAGCCTGCGTTATCGGCTGCAGAGGACAAAACCGGTATCAGAAATACTGAGCAGATTGTATATATTGCACAAAAAAAACGCATGATTATCTTCAACACTACCAAAAAAGGCTCCCCTTAAAAAGGGGAGCCTCGATTGTCTCGCTTATTATATAAAAGGTCAATACGTCGTAGAAAGCGTAAACTCACCATCTTTAACATCGACAGTGTAAACGACACGGACAGTGTGATCACCTTCAGTGTAATCGGTCATGAAGGTAATACGATAACCTGCTGCAATCGTTGTCGCAATCGGAAGAGTTGAGAGATCAACATATCCAGAACCCGATGTTCCATAGATATCAACCCAGCTACCACCAGTCTTGGTTGCCAGATCCTTTGCATCGGCAGTCCCCGTTGACATATAGGGCGAATCCGGGCTGACAACATGTACCGTGGCGACACCTGCCAACTTATCACTCACGAGAGAATCGACGGTCCAAGTTGTGTACGAGGTTCCATCACCAGTTTGATGCAAAGAGATGTCAGTCAGAAGCACAAACAGTTTCTGGGCACCTGCACGATAAGTGAAGTTATCCATCGCATAAGCGATAGGATCAAGACCGTTTTCAGGTCCATCACCACCGCTATAACCCATATAACTGGAACTTAATCCGTCAACCCATGCATTAAAAGAGCCTGTTGCGCTGGTATCAGCGCTAAAATCAACACCTTCAACAACCGCATCAGCATAAGCAACGCCGCCTACCTGTACGTCAAGGCTTTGAGTTTCAAGGTATGCAAGGAAGTTAACAATACTATCCTTAACTCCATCAATCGTCCCACCCATGCTACCCGTGGTATCGACAATAAAGGTAATATCAGCACGGCTAGTGACAATGCTCTCAGAAATTTTCTCTACCACGAAACCTTGAACAATCCCATCCTCAACAACGACAAAGTTACTTTTTGTTAAGTCTTCATACGGAAGTCCAGTGTCTGGATCGATAAAACCAGAGATATTGATATTAATCAACGACGGATCATCAGCATCTCGTGCAACACTTCCACTTGTGATCAATTCACGATTCTCTACCGGAATTAAAGCAGGTTCTTCCTCCAGAGGATCTTCGAACTCAGGATCCATGCCCGTAAAACCGGCAACCAGAACGTCCCAACTTAAACCGTTCCAAATAAATGATTTATTTAACAATTTATTGTAATAAGCATCATTTATTACTGGAGCCCCTGGCGATTCAGGAAGCTCGCCAAGCCAAGTAATTGACTTGCCATCAACTCCATCATGTCCATTACACACATATTTTTCTTGATTAAGTTCAACCTCACTAAGTGATAAATCTCTATCAAAATCCAACCCTACGTTAATCTCAACTCCACCATAAGGGCAAAAGGAAACAGGTGCATCATAAAGCTCAATTAGCGAAGTAATACCATCTGCACCATCTGCACCATCTGCACCATCTGCACCATCTGTACCATCTGCACCATCTGCACCACGCAAGGACGCAAGAAAATCAGACTCGCTGCCTACGTTTCCTGCATTTAACCAGATCTCGTATGCCGAAAAGCCGTCTGTACCGTTCAAGCCGTCTGTACCGTTCAAGCCGTCTGCACCGTCTGCACCGTCTGCACCGTCTGCACCGTTCAAGCCGTCTGCACCGTCTGCACCGTTCAAGCCGTCTGTACCGACAAGACCGTCCGTGCCGTTACAAACAACCTCAGCATTGTCAATTTCGCTCACATCTAAAAGCCCGCTACCGTCTTCATCCACACCAGTCTCGACCAATATCCCACCATTAGAGCACCTGGCATCTCCGACAGGGATTATGCTTGCCTTAGCGGCTGATGAGTAGTTGCTAACTATAGACTCTGATCCTCCTCCGCCAGAATCACATCCAACCAAAATAAACATGTAAACCGTCGCGACCAGAGCAAGACCCCACAATTTTCGAACCTTAACCATTTGACTTCCTCCCTCTCTATAAAGACTAGGTTGAATACAGCTCATCAAATCTGAGCTCCAAAAACAAAAAAACCGCCCTCTGCACACAAGTAGTGTGGCGCAAAGGCGGCTCCCCCCCCCCTGCAGTACAAAAATTTATTATAAGAAAACCTATCGATCAGCCTAAAGTCAACCATTTAATATCTACTGAATTATTATTTTATTCAAAAAAAAGGGCCGCACTTAGGCGGCCCGGTGACGAGGGAGTCGTCAGGGAGTTATCAAAATATACAGAGCTGCTGTACATCTGCCGGGCGGAGTTCCGGCGTCACATCGCAGATAAAATTTCCGTCGCACCGCCGTGGGGAACAAACACCTCCCCCGGTGCGCATTAATACGCGAAAGAACAGAACCTCAATCAGCCCCGTCCACTTCTCCTTGAGAAGGGTGGACAAGCGTTCTCTACATGCAGGCTATGTTGCGCAGCGGTGAACTAATCGACCCGCTTGCGTAAAAACGTCGGGATGTCAAACTCACTGTCTTCACTGAACACATCCCGGCCGCCCAAGCCAGCCTGCTGCTTGCGAATATAGGTCGGCACATCACTGTCAGATTTCGGATAGATGCGCCCCATCACCCGAGTCCGTTCATCAAGTTCGGCACGATCCAGTTTTTGCTGTGAGGCAAAGCTGTCACCGAACCCTGTGGCAATCGCAGTGATTTTGATCGCGTCACCAAGCTCCTCATCGATGACCAGACCGACAATAATGTTGGCATCTTCGTGAACTTTTTCGTGGATGATGGTCGACGCCTCTTCGAATTCCTCCATGGTCATGTTGGACGAGCCAGAGATGTTGACCAGAACGCCCATCGCTCCTGAAATATCGATATCTTCGAGCAGCGGGCTGCTGATCGCACCGTGGGCGGCCTCTGCGGCTCGGCGTTCGCCGGATGCAACCCCGATCCCCATCATCGCCATACCGCGATTACTCATGACCGTGCGTACATCCGCAAAGTCGACGTTGATCAGACCTTCGGTGATAATGAGATCGGAAATCCCCTGCACCGCCTGACGCAGTACATCGTCCGCTGGCTTGAAGGCATCAAGAATGCTCATGTTCTTTCCGGCCAGTCCCAGCAGACGATCATTGGGGATCACCACCAGCGAATCAACCACCTTACGTAATTCTTCCACACCGGCATCGGCGCGCTTCATGCGCTGCTTGCCTTCCCGCGAGAACGGCTTGGTGACGATTCCCACCGTCAGCGCGCCCGCGTCCTTTGCCGCTTTGGCGATCACGGGAGCGGCACCGGTTCCGGTTCCACCACCGAGACCCGCGGCGACAAAAACCATATCCGACCCCGAAAACATCTCTTCAAGACGCTTACGATCTTCTTCGGCGGCATCGCGGCCCACTTCAGGGTTCGCTCCGGCACCGAGTCCTTTGGTCAGCTGCCCGCCCAACTGCACCTTCATCGGTGCCGCACTTTTTCTCAGCGCCTGAGCATCGGTATTGGCCGTAATAAACTCAACGCCGCTGACCTGGCACGCGATCATGGTGTTGACCGCGTTGCCCCCGCCACCGCCGACGCCAATGACCTTGATTTTGGCCTGCTGATCCAAAGACTCCTCAAACTGAAACATCACTCCCTCGTTGTTCGGCATAATGCCCTCCCTGTTATTGAGGCCGGTGAATCCTCCGCAGATCCATTCGGCAATATTACGGTCTCTATCGACCCGTTCGTTTCATAAAACCTGAGCTTAGAAAAATTCGCTGAACCATTCCTTCATGCGTCGTGCGACCCGATCGAAGACATTCTCCTGACCGATCTTGAAATTCTGCTTCTGAATATTATGACTGCCGTATTTCACCAGCCCCACACCAGTGGCGTAGATCGGTGAAGCAACGACATCCTTCAGTCCACCAATGTCGAGGGGCACCCCGCGGCGCACCGGCAAGTTGAAAATCTGCTCCGCCAGCTCCGGCATCCCCGGTAGAATCGCCGAGCCACCGGTAATCACGACCCCCGAAGCGATCAGATCTTCATAACCGCTCTTGACAATTTCGCGGTTCACCAGCGAAAAAATCTCTTCGACGCGCGGTTCGAGGATCTCTGCGAGCAGCTGCCGAGACAAAATTCTCGGCTCGCGCCCACCCACCGACGGCACCTCGATATTTTCATCTTTGCCCACCATCGATGTCAGGCAACACCCGTACGCCTGCTTGATCTTCTCAGCCTCAGCCATCGGCGTGCGCAGACCGACAGCGATATCGTTCGTCAGATGGTCCCCGCCGATAGACAGAACCGAGGTATGCTTGATCGCCCCTTCGGAGAAGATAGCGATATCCGCTGTCCCGCCGCCGATATCGACCAGCGCCACACCCAGCTCCTTTTCATCGGCAGATAGGACCGCTTCACTGGAGGCAAGCTGCTCCAGAACGATGTCTGCCACGTCGGTTCCGGCTCTATTACAGCTTTTAATGATGTTCTGCGCGCTGGCGACCGCTCCGGTGACGATATGCACCTTGGCCTCCAATCGCACCCCGCTCATCCCCAGCGGTTCGCGAATGCCGTCCTGATCATCGATGATGAATTCCTGAGGCAAGATATGCAGCACCTCGCGGTCCATCGGAATCGCAATCGCCTTGGCGGCATCGATCACACGCTTGAGATCTTCATTGGAAACCTCGCGGTTCTTAATCGCGATCACACCCTGCGAGTTGAGGCCCTTGATATGACCACCAGCGATGCCGGCAAACACCGACTTGATCTCGCAACCCGCCATCAACTCGGCTTCGCGCACCGCTTTCTCGATGGCAGAGACTGTACTCTCAATGTTGATCACGACCCCTTTGCGCAACCCCTTTGACGGGCTTGAACCAAAGCCGACAATTTCCAGCTCATCATCCGTTTTGTTGCCGACGATACAGCAGATTTTTGTCGTGCCGATATCGAGTCCGACGATGAGATTATCCCGTTTGCTACTCATGATACCCCCTTGGCATCAGCCTCTGGCCTGTGTGGCGGTTCGTTCTACTCTGACAATAACCCGTTGATCCACGTTTAAATCGATATAGTCCAACATCGACAGGCGCGTCTCAAGCTTGGGATAGATACGCTCCAGTCGATCGATCTTCTCTTCATAATCACACCGGCCCAGACGGACCTTGACGGCCCCCTGCCGGGTAAACAGCGTCATCCCACCCGAATCGTCCCGGTGGATTTCAGACACCTCTCTTAACGGGAATATTTCCCGCTGCTCCAGATTTTCTATCAGGGCGACAATCCGCTTCAACTGTCTGGTGTTTTCCGGATCGTTTTCCTGCAGCGCATCCCGGTTAAAACCGGTGATCACCGGATAATCGAGGGAATCGCCCTGACTCAGCACCTTGAACACCTCGCCGCGATCATCCAGATAGTAGAGATAATCGAGGTTGATGATCGCTTTCGGTACCCTCTCAACGGTGCGGATCGCGACCTGCCGCGGAAAGATCCGACTCACGTGAGCATCGCGAACCCAGGGGTTTTCAGCGATTTTACGGCCGATTAACTCCAGGTCCAGATCGAAGGTCATATCACCCTCCTTGATATCGGACAGGCCGACAATCACGTCACGCTCGATCAGCGTATTCCCTTCGACCTGAATCGATTCCACCCGGAACAGATCCGACGCCAGCAGCAACTGAATCAGTACGGTAAAACCGACCACCAATAGAACCGCTGACAAGCCAAACACACAGACATGGAGCAGACGGCGCAGCAGTTTACGCAGGTCGACAGGCTGTTTGTTTACCTTGCGTCGATTCTGACGGAGCTTCTGCCCCTTTTTTTGCTGCTTCATGTCACGCATGACACACCATCACTTATCCAGATCTGCGTCCAGCAAGATCTGCTCGACAAGGTCTCCAAATGTCAGCCCTGCGGCCTGTGCCGCCTTCGGCAGCAGGCTGGTTTCCGTCATCCCCGGGATCGTGTTGACTTCCAGGCAATAAAAAGACTGCTCCTTGAGCATATAATCGACCCGCACCGCACCACGACACCCCAGCGCGCGGTAGATCTGTTCCGAAACGCTCTGAATTTCAGATGTCAGATCATCGGCGATCGGAGCCGGGAGCAGGTACTCGGTCTGCCCGGCAGTATACTTTGCGCGGTAATCATAAAAGCCGCCCCGCGGCACGATCTGAATGATCGGCAGTGCTCGTCCGTTAAGGACAGAGACCGTCAGCTCAGCACCATCGACAAACTCTTCAACCACAACAGTGCGATCCAGGGCCATCGCCTGCTCCAGACCGGCCCGTAGCGCATCTTGATTATGTGCTACGGAGATCCCGATGGTCGAACCCTCCCGAGACGGTTTGACCACCTTAGGGCCGTTCACCACCGTTGCGACAAAGGCCTCCACCGATTCGCCTCGGCGTATCACCCTGAAGTCAGGGGTGACGAACCGATGATAGAGCAGGGCTTCTTTGGTCGCCACCTTGTCGATCATCAGACTCGAAGCGAGCACCCCGCTGCCGGTATAGGGAATTTGCAGCAGCTCCAGCAGTCCCTGCACACGTCCGTCTTCCCCGTTTCTGCCATGCAGGCAGATAAACGCGATATCGATCTTTTCATCGATCAACCGGCGGGGAAGGTCCCTGTCCGCATCGATGGAGACAATCCGATAACCGCGCGCCATCAAGGCTGAGGCTGCCGCAGCTCCGGTCCGCAGTGAAACTTCGCGCTCAGCGGACATGCCACCCTGCAGCACGGCAATGGTCTTCTGCTTCAGGTCCGCCGGTGACATCATAGCGGCACCTCACACCCAACCAGATGAACTTCTGGCTCCAGAACAATTCCAGTCCGCTCTTGAACCCGCTTCTGCACAAGCGCCATCAAATCCAGCACATCGGCTGCGGTCGCCTCGCCCAGATTGACGATATGGTTACAGTGTACTTCGGAAATCATCGCCGCGCCGCACACCCGGCCACGCAGTCCGACAGCGTCGATCAGCTGCCAGGCGCTCTGTTGAGGCGGATTCTTAAACACCGAACCGGCATGGGGTCCTTCTACTTTTTGCACGGTCCGTCGTTTTTCTAAAAGATCCTGACAGCGGGTTTGCAGCTTGGCACAATCCCCGCGCGATAACATCAGATCAGCGGAGATCAGGACCCCCCTGTCCGACAATCCGGAGGACCGATAAGAGAAGTCGAT
This sequence comes from Desulfuromonas sp., assembly GCA_002868865.1. GTDB lineage: Bacteria > Desulfobacterota > Desulfuromonadia > Desulfuromonadales > Geopsychrobacteraceae > BM509. The sequence continues at coordinate 7,242 of PKUC01000009.1, forward strand.
CGCGTCAGCCATGAGCGTTACGAGGTTATCGCCGTCGAGCAAGGTCACGGTCTCCACCAGCGTGCCGATTTCAGCGGTCCCCGCTCCGGCATTCATCACCAGCGCACCGCCAACAGTGCCGGGGATTCCGATCAGATCTTCAAGTCCTGTCAGCCCCCGTGCCACGGTGTTTTTCACCAGTGTTTGCAACGACATCCCGGCTTCGACCCGCACCTTACCCGCTGGATCGATTTCACAGCTGTCGAGACGTTCCAATGAGATAACCGCACCGCTTACGCCCTCGTCTCCTACCAGAAGGTTGGTGCCGTTCCCGACCACTATCCAGGGCACGTTCTTGCGATCGAGAACCCTCAACAGCGCCCGCAGATCCTGAACATCCGCCGGGATCAGATAACATTCGGCCGGGCCACCGATACGCCAACTGGTATGACGGAACATCGGCTCGGCGCGACGGATATCGCCCCGAAATTCAGCCTGTATGTCCATCACCAATGACGTCATCTACTGCACCTTATTGAGTTGTTCTGCAACCATACCGCAGACCTGGTTTACGTTCCCCGCGCCTAAGGTCACAACAAGATCGTTCGCTTCACAGATATCAGCAACGTAAGCGGCAGCATCTTCTAAATCCGCGCAATAAGCGACGTCACGATGTCCGTGATCCCTGATTCCGGTCACCAGTGTTTCGGCGCTGACACCGTCAATCGCGGCTTCTCCAGCAGCATAAATATCGGTGACGATCAGCACATCGGCCTGATAAAAGGCAGTTAAAAAATCGTCATAGAGGGCTGCCGTTCGGCTGTAGCGGTGCGGCTGAAAAACGGCGATAACCCGCTTTTTCCATCCCGACTTCGCTGCAGCCAGTGTTGCCTTGATCTCGGCAGGGTGATGCCCATAGTCGTCAACAATCATCACCCCTTTGATGTCGTCACGAATCTGAAAACGACGCTGCAACCCACCAAAACTGCGGAAACCACTGACGATGGTACGGAATGGCACCCCCAGTTCCATTGCCACCGCAACAACGGCCAGGGCGTTGAGCACATTGTGTTCGCCGGGCATCTTGAACGAAATCCGACCCAGTTCTTCCCCCTGAAAGTGCGCGGCGAAACTGGTCTGTCCTTCACGATACAGAATATCCGAGGCGTGAAAATCGGCCTGGCTGTTCAAACCGTAGGTCAGATAGCGTTTCTTGACCTGCGGGATAATGTCCTGAATCTGGGGGTCATCCAGGCAGAGGACCGCGCGGCCGTAAAATGGGACCTTGTTGATAAAATCGACAAAGATCGACTTTATCTCGTCCAACCCGCTGTAAAAGTCGAGATGGTCGGCATCGATATTGGTCACCACTGCGATCGTCGGTGACAGGTGCATGAACGACCCATCAGACTCATCGGCTTCTGCCACAAGAAACTTGCCGCAACCCAACTTGGCATTGGAGCCGAAGGCATCGAGCTTTCCACCGATGACCGCGGTAGGATCGATCCCCGCGTGGGTGAGCACCATCGCCATCATGCTGGTGGTGGTGGTCTTGCCGTGGGTTCCGGCTATAGCAATGCCGTATTTCATCCGCATCAACTCGGCGAGCATCTCGGCTCGCGGAATCACTGCAACATGTTGGTGGTGAGCAGCGACAACTTCCGGATTTTCTGCGCTAACCGCTGTTGAAGTCACGACAACGTCCGCGTCGGTGATGTTTTCCGGCTCATGACCGATGAAGATCTGCCCCCCCAGTGCAGCGAGGCGGTGCGTCGTTTCACTTTCGCGCAGGTCGGAACCCGAAACGGCATAGCCCTGATTGAGCAGCAGTTCGGCAATGCCACTCATGCCGATCCCGCCGATGCCGACAAAATGAATTTTTTTAATATGTCCGTACATCGCTCAGTCGTCCTCGCGCTGCGGCACAAGCCGCTCGCATTCTTCAAGAATCCGTTGTGCAGCGTCAGTACGCCCCAGAGTCCGTCCATGTTCCCCCATCTGCTGAAGCCGTGCCTGATCCGCCAGCAGGGATGTCGTCAACGCTGCCAGTTTCGATGCTGTCAGTTCCTTTTGCGACAACAGCTGCCCTGCCCCGGCATTCACCACGGCAGCGCCATTCGCCGTCTGGTGATCGCCAGCCGCAAAGGGATAGGGGATAAGAATCGCCGGACGGCCGCAGGCGGTCAGTTCAGCGATGGTCGTCGCTCCGGCCCTGCAGATCACCAGCTTGGCCTGTTCATAGGCTGCCGCCATATCGTCGATAAACGGAACCACCTGATCTGGATCAAGCCCCGCCTCTTCATAGCCACGTCGCACCATATCGAGATCGTCATCTCCGCTCTGATGGAGAATCCTTAAACCCTTGTTAGCACTGATCAGCTCTGGCAACATCGCGACAACAGCCTGATTAATCGCCCGGGCGCCACGGCTGCCACCGAATATAAGCAGAATGCCGTTTTCCGGAACCGCCGCGGAGACGTCTGCCATCCCTTCACGCAAGGGGTTGCCGGTTACCACGACAGAGGCGCGACCAAAATACTTTTCGCTGGCAGGAAACGACACGCACACAGTCTTCGCCATCCGCGCCAGAAGTTTGTTACTCAACCCGGGGATCGCGTTCTGTTCATGCAGTACGCAGGGAATTCCCGTCATTCTTGCCGCGAGCAGAACCGGAACCGAGGCATAGCCACCAACACCGACAACCAGATCCGGGCGAAAACTTCGCACAATAGCCAGCGATTGTCCCACACTTTTTATCAGGCGCGGCACGGTCTGAATTTTGCCGCGCAGACCGCGCCCGACGAACCCGACCATATCGATGGTTGCCAGCGGCAACCCCAACCGCGGCAGCAAGCGGGACTCCAGCCCACGCTCTGTTCCGACAAACTGAACACGGGATTGTGGGTTGTGATGTCGCAGGGTCTGCGCCAGAGCCACAGCGGGAAACAGATGACCACCGGTCCCGCCACCGGCCAGAAGCAGCCTCATGAGCGCACCTCCGTCCGCGTGGAGATATTCAACAGGATGCCGACCGCCAGCAGGCTCGCCACCAGACTTGTCCCGCCGTATGACAGAAACGGCAGTGCCAACCCTTTGGTGGGCAGCAGTCCCATACATACCGAAATATTAACGAAGGCCTCCAGACCGAGCAGCAACGACAAACCGAAGGCCAAATGTTTTCCGAAGGGATCACTGGTGTTCAGAGCTATGCAGATACCGCGATGAACCAGAATCAGAAACATGGCGGCCACGACCAGCACACCAACCATCCCCAGTTCTTCGCCGACGACAGAAAAGATAAAGTCGGTGTGTGCTTCGGGCAGGTAGAATAGCTTCTGCTGGCCGACACCAAGTCCGCGCCCCAATGCACCACCACTGCCGAAGGCCACCAGGCTCTGGATAATCTGAAAACCGGTATCGAAAGGATCATCCCAGGGGTCGAGAAATGCGAGGATACGTCGGCGCCGATACTCAACGTTCATCACCAGAAAATAGAGGCAGGGCAGCGCCGCCAGAATCACCGGAATGGCATATCGCCAGCGAATCCCAGCTACCAGTAGCATCGACAGGGCCACCCCTGAAATAATCATTGCACTGCCCAGATCGGGCTGTTTCAACAGCAAACCAAGCAGCAGACCGACGACGACCATGTAGGGGACAAAACCGTACTTAAAGGAACGGATCTTTTCCTTTTTGCGCGTCAGGGAATGGGCCAGATACAAGACCAGCCCCAATTTAACGAGTTCAACCGGCTGCACCGTTAATCCTGGCAACCGCAGCCAGCGGGCTGCGCCGCCAGCTTTGACTCCGAGTCCGGGGACAAACAGCAGCGTCAGCAGCACCATACTGCACAGCAGCAGCGGCACTGCCAGTTTGCGCCAGTATTCGTAGTTAAAATAGGTCGCCACCGCCATCAGGCCAAAGCCAACCAGAGCGTAAACCATCTGCCGCTTCAAAAAATAGAAGCCGTCATGATAGCGCTCAGCCGCCATGATTGATGATGAGGAATAGACCATCACCACACCGAGGCAGGTCAGAGTCACCGCAAGCAGCAGCAGGGTGGTATCGGCCTGATGGGTTTGCCTCATGCCCCACCCCCCGTTTTGAGCGCACCAACCAATTCACAGAAAATATCGCCGCGGCGGGCGTAATTTTCAAACATATCGAAGCTGGAACAGGCCGGAGACAACAACACATTACCGCCGTCGGATGTCACCTGCTGCGCCAGGGATACGGCCTGCTCAAGAGAATCGACGCGGTGGATCGGCACTACGCCGTCAAGCTCGTGGACCATTCTTTCTGCGGCTTCTCCGATCAAAATCAGATGTGTCACCGTCCGCCGCAGTTCCTCCGCGAGGAGACGATAGTCGCCTCCCTTGTCTTTGCCGCCGGCAATCAGGGTCACTGGAGTCTCAAAACCGGCCAGGCTTTTCTGCACACTGCCGATGTTGGTTCCCTTGGAATCGTTATACCAACGCACCCCATCCAGCTCCCGCACCAGATTCATCCGGTGTCTGAGTCCTTCGAACCGACAGACGGCGTTCCAGACCTTTTCAGAGGAACACCCCTCGATCAATGCCGGGATCAGTGCGGCCATAACATTTTCGACGTTGTGCGCCCCTTGCAAACTGAGCTTGGAAAGCGCGAACCGAACCTCTTCCCCCTGCCAGCGCCAGACCAGCTCCTCACCCTCGCGCCCCATCCCTTCCGCCAGCGATCCCTTTGCAGAAAAGTAGACCTTGCGACAGCTCAGATCGGCGGTCAGTTGCACAACGGCTTCATCGTCCGCATTCAGAACCGCGGTGTGGGCGGTTGTCATATTACGGAACAGGTTCAACTTGGCAGCGTAATAACTGTCTAGATCGGGATAACGATCGAGATGATCGGCACTCAGATTCAGCAGCAACGCATAGTGCGGGCAGAACCGGTCGATGGTTTCCAGCTGAAACGATGACAATTCGACCACCAGATAATCGAGTTCATCCTGAGCGCAGGCTTCGATCAGCGGCGTACCGAGATTCCCCCCGACGAACACCTCCTTGCCACACTGCTGCAACGCAGCGCCCAACAGGCTGACAGTAGTCGACTTGCCGTTGGTTCCGGTCACCGCCAGAATCGGAGCGTCCAGATGACAGGCCGCCAGCTCAATTTCACCTATGATTGGAACCGCGTGGGCGCGAGCAACATTGAGCGGCTCGATGTCCAGACAGACACCGGGGCTGATCACTATCAGATCCGCCTGGCTGAAACACTTAAGCGAGTGTCCTCCCATATCAAATCGGATCGGAAGAGCACTTAAGCGGTCAAGCTGCGGAATCTCTGCGGCGGCCCTCATATCGGACAGGGTCACCTCGGCACCGCGCTCTACCAGAAAACGCGCCGCGGCCTGCCCGGACAGTCCGGCACCAACGATTGTGATCTGTTTTGAGGTCAGGTCCTGTTTCATCGCAACTTCAACGTCGACAGGCCGATCAGGGCCAGAATAATGCTGATGATCCAGAAGCGAACAATAATTTTCGGCTCTGGCCATCCCTTCAATTCAAAGTGATGATGGATCGGTGCCATGCGGAAGATCCGGCGTCCGAGAAAACGGAACGACACCACCTGCGCGATCACCGACAACGCCTCCATAACAAAGATGCCACCGACAATCACCAGGACAAATTCCTGCTTGGTAATCACCGCAACGGTCCCCAGGGCGCCACCCAGAGCGAGGCTGCCGACATCCCCCATAAAGACCTGTGCCGGATAGGTATTGAACCAGAGGAATCCGAGGCCAGCGCCGACAATCGCGCCACAGACGATCGCCAACTCCCCCGCGCCCTGCACACTGGTAATCTGCAGGTAGCCAGACATTTTGGCGTTACCGACCAGGTAAGCAAGCAGAAGAAATGTCCCGGCGGCGATAATCATCGGCCCGATCGCCAGTCCATCCAGCCCGTCGGTCAGATTGACGGCATTACTGGCACCCACCATCACCAGCACCGCAAACGGGACATACATCCACCCCAGCTCGGGATTGACACTTTTGAAAAACGGAACGCTCAACGAGGTACTGATCCCGCTCTGATAAAGCAACAGTGCGGCGATAAAGGCTATCAACACCTGCCAGAACATTTTGGTCCGTGCGGAAATGCCGTCGCTGCTGCGCTGTTTCACCTTAAGAAAGTCATCCCTGAAACCGATCACCCCGTAGCCGACCGTCACCAGCAGAGTGACCCAGACAAAAAGGTTTGTCAGATCGGCCCACATCAGAGTCGGCAGAACGATAGCGGCCAGAATCAGAGCGCCACCCATCGTCGGCGTGCCCTCTTTGTGAAAATGCGACTCAGGTCCTACCTTACGGATCGTCTGACCGATCTGCAGCGAAGAGAGCGTCCGAATCAACCAGGGACCGAGGATAAAGGAAATCAGCAGCGCGGTTATAGTTGCGTAGATGGTCCGGAAGGTGATGTAGCGGAACACGTAAAGCGCTGCGTATTCGGTATGCAGAGGATAGAGCAGGTGATACAGCATCGATCAATCCTCCTGTCCGCAGTGTGTGACGACATGGGTTTTGATCGCCTCGACCAGCGTTTCCAAATGAACACCGCGAGAGCCCTTGACAAGAACTCCGTCGCCACACTCTATCCGGGAGAGGACGACATCGACCGCCGCCTCGCTATCCGCGCTTTGAATCAGGCGAGCGTCAGGCATCCCGACCGATGCAGCGCCCTGGCAGATTGCACCAGCGTACTGACCAACAGCGATGATCAACTCAGCGCAGTCCGCTGCCCGCCTCCCCAGGTCCTGATGATGTTGCTCTGCCCGCTCGCCGAGCTCCAGCATATCCCCCAGCACCGCGATCTTCTGGCCCCTGCAGTTCTGGAGGCGCAAAACCTCAAGTCCGGCCGCAGCAGACATCGGATTCGAATTGTAGCTATCGTCCAGCAGAACCCCGCCTCCCGGAAGTTCACTTTGAACCATCCGTCCCGCGGCAGGGCTGAACTGTTGCAGGCCGGTGACGATATCCTCCATTGGGACACTCAGGATATGCGCGGTCGCTGCTGCGGCCAGGGCATTACTGACATTGTGCTGACCCGGTACCGCCAGTTCCACCATGTGGGTCTTGCCGTCCCCGTGCAGACAAAACTCAACCCGATCCGGAAGCAGCAGCAGGTCCGACGCGCGGATCTGTGCCTGAGGATCAACACCAAATGTCACCCGCGCCACCCCGTTGGCAACCGGCAGCTGTGTCACCCGCTGATCATCCAGATTGACGACTGCGGTTCCGCCATGCAGGCCGGCAAACAGCTCCCCTTTAGCCCGCGCTACCCCGGCCAGGCCCTTCAATGTTTCCAGATGGGCCGGCCCGACATTAGTGATAACACCGATATCCGGAGCGGCTATTTCGGTGAGACGTTCAATCTCGCCAAGGGCGCTGGTGCCCATTTCGATCACAGCCCAGCAATGTTCCGGTTGCAGTTCGAATAACGTCAGTGGCAAACCGATCAGGTTGTTGAAATTTCCGGCCGTCTTCAGTCCCGGATTCTTCTGGCTGAGAATACTGGCCAGCATCTCCTTGGTTGTCGTCTTCCCTGAAGATCCGGTAATGCCGATCAACGGTCCACGCAGATTCTGGCGATAAGCAGCGGCCAGATCTCCGAGGGCCCGCAGTGTATCATCGACCTTGACCACCGGAATCGATAAACCATCCACGATATCTTCGGACAGGCAGGCCGCAGCCCCCCGACTGACCGCCTGACTGAAAAATTCATGGCCGTCGAAGCGGGGGCCCCGCAAGGGAATAAACAGCTGACCCTCGGTGACACTGCGACTGTCGGTAGAAACCCCCTGCAGCGGGCAGTTTGCTGAGCGGGGAGAGACCTTCCCCGCAGTGATTCGCGTGACCATCTCCAGATCAAACATCATCTCTGCCCTCCTCCGTCGGTCAGCGCGGCAAACAACTCTTCCCGATCGTCGAAGTGAACCTTCTGTACGCCAAGGATCTGATAGTCCTCATGCCCCTTACCTGCGACCAGAATAATATCACCGGATTTGGCGACCCGGACCGCCGTTTCGATAGCGAGACGACGGTCAGGAACCACACAGAAGACTTTCTCCCCCCACCGGTCCAACTGATCAGGGGAGCACTCTGCGATGCCGCGGGAGATTGCCCCCGCACGCATCTGCTGCAGGATCTGCAGGGGATCTTCGGTACGGGGATTGTCGGATGTCAGCAAAACGATATCAGACAGTTCAACCGCCGCTGCTGCCATCACCGGTCGCTTTGAGCGATCCCGGTCTCCGCCGCAGCCCACAACCGTAATGCGCCGCCCGGCTTCGATTCCGGAAAGGGTCTTCAGCACCTGGCGTAGAGCGTCTCCGGTATGGGCGTAATCGACAAGCGCGAGAATGCCACGATCATTATCGACGGATTCGACCCGTCCCGGCACCTGGGGTGCGCCCTTGATCCCTGCGGCGATCTTTGCAAGCGGGATATCCAGAGAAGCCGTCGTTGCAACAGCAGCCAGCAGGTTGCTGAGATTAAATCCACCGATCAGGCGGGAATCGATAGCGAGATCCCCGGCCGGGGTTGCAAAAACAGCGCTGGTGCCGGTCCGTGACATCTTAACGCGGCGGGCAAAGACATCGCCCCGCTCGGCACCGAAGACCGTACAGTCCGGCAACTCGCCTGCCAGCTGCGCGCCATAGGCATCATCACCATTCACAATCGCCCGCGCAGTACCACGCAGGGCGGTAAAGAGCCGGGACTTACTCTGGTAATAATCGGCCATATCGGGATGATAATCGAGATGTTCCGGGGTGAGATTGGTAAACACCACCGCATCAAAAGCGACGCCATCTGCACGATGCTGCTTCAAAGCATGTGAAGAGACTTCAAGGATCATAGCGTCTGCTCCATCTGCCCGAAAACGCGCCATCAGTTGTTGCAGATCGAGGGATTCAGGAGTGGTGTTTGCGGCAGGAACGCGCGCCGATTCGAACCGGTAATCGACCGTACCGAACACGGCCGGTCGGTATCCGGCCTGTTTAAAAATAGATTCGAGCAGATAGGACGTCGTCGTCTTTCCATTGGTGCCGGTCACCCCGACTACCGGAATCGCATGACTGGGATTGCCGTAGAACAGTGCCGCACAGAACGCCATGGAACGGCGGACATTTCCGACCCGAATCACCGTGACACCAGACGGGACTTGATCCAGGAGCTGTTCAGTCACAACCGCAATCGCCCCGGCGACAATCGCCTGGGGGATAAAACGTGAGCCGTCGACAACAGCTCCAGACAGCGCAAAGAATAGCGTTCCTTCTTCGACCCGGCGTGAGTCGCAGTGCAGCGCGGAGATCGAATCGTCTGTCGAACCGATCACCTCGAGAACATCCATGACGTCACACAATACTTTGAGCTTCATCATCTCACTGCGTCCTGCTGACTAAGCACCGAACTTTACCCACGCTTCACTGTTGTAACGGATACGCCGCCCCGGCTGCGGCGATTGCTTAACAACCCGCCCGCTGCCCGAGAGCTTAAGATTCAAACCACGCTCGCCCATCAGCTGCAGAACCTGCCGATAGCTCATACCGTAAAAATCGGGCATCTGCAGGCCACCACCTGTCATCTCCATCATGTCCACATCGATGGCCGTCACAGCCGGTTGCGTCTCTGCCTCGGGTAACGAAACGAGCGAAACCGCCTCACTCGGCGGAATATCCAGATAGCGCAGTGCCTGACTGGCCACCCGCGAAAACACCGGAGCCGCGACAACGCCCCCGTATGTCTTCCCTTCCGGCTCATCGAGGGACACCATGATAACCATAACCGGGCGCTCAGCGGGAACAAACCCCACAAAGGAGGCCACCCGTTTATCGACTGAGTACCCACCCGTTACCGGATCTGCCTTTTGTGCGGTTCCGGTTTTACCTCCGACCCGATAGCCGGGAACCGCAGCGCGCCGGCCCGATCCGTCTGGTGCGACGACTCCAACCATCATCTCGCGAACCTGGCGAGCGGTCTGTTCCGAAATTACCCGCTGACGCACCTGGGGCTCATTAAAGCGAACATCTTGATCTTCGTCCTGAACACCGCCGCGGTCGACGATCCGCTCAACGATATAGGGCTGCATCAACAGCCCGCCGTTGGCAATAGCAGCGGTAGCCGATGCCAGTTGCAGAGGTGTCGCGGTCACCCCCTGCCCGAACGAAATCGCCGCTAGATCGATTTCGAACCAACGTGAGGGGGGATGGAGGACACCGCCGGTCTCACCCGGCAGCTCCACACCCGTTTTCTGTCCGAAGCCAAAATCTCGGAGATAGGAGTAAAACTTGTCCCGCTCGAGTCTTTTGCCGATCTTCGCCATGCCGATATTGGAACTGAACTTCAGCATCTCATCGAGATTTAAAACCTGGTGCGGACTCGAATCCCGGATAACCTTTCCACCAACCCGGAACCGCCCATTCTCGCAATCGATCCGAGTCTGACGATCGACAACCTTCTCCTCCAGCGCACCGGCCATCAAAAAGGGCTTGAAGGTCGATCCAGGTTCAAAGCTGTCGGCAATAACCCGGTTACGCCACTGGGGGGGGCGAAAGTCCGACACCGCGTTGGGGTTGTAATCGGGCTGCGAAGCCATCGCCAGAACCTTCCCGCTGGACGGTTCCAAAATAACGACCGTGCCACCGACAGATCCGCTCGACGCGACCGCCTCGGCCAGTTCCTTTTCGGCGACATACTGCAGGGTCCTGTCCAGCGTCAGATGAATGTCCTGCCCCGCGGTGCCACCGCGCACCGTCTGTTCCGATGTGGCCAGCCCCCGCCCGCGGGCATCACGTTGCGATACCAGCAGACCCGGTTCACCCTGAAGGATTGCATCGTATTCCAGCTCGAGCCCCTCCAACCCTTTGGGGTCGACGCCGGTAAACCCGATCACCTGAGCGCCAACTCTCGACAACGGGTAATAACGCTTGTGCTCCGACGCAAAGTAGAGGCCACGGGCCTTGATCCTATGAAGCTGCTCCTGCTTTTCCGGGGACAAGCGCCGTTCGAGCCAGACAAAGCCACGATCCGACTCTAGTTTTTTCTGGATCTGTTTTCGCGTCAGATCCAGAATCGGTGCCAGCTCAGTGGCCAGTTTGGCAGGATCTGAGATCTGTCCCGGATCGGCATAGAGCGACTCTACCGAGAGGCTTAAGGCCAGGGGGTTGCCGTTGCGATCAAAAATCGTTCCCCGCTGCGGGGTCAGTTTGATCACCTGCTGGTGCTGCTGTTCAGCCCTCTCCTGCAAATCGGGCCCCAACACAACCTGCAGGTAGTAAGCCCGCGCGCATACCAGCAAAAACGCCACAACAAAAAAGGCGCCAAAGAGACGGATGCGGATTTGAACTCCGCGCTCCGACGGCGCCATTTTCAATTGACCCTGACCAGCTGACCGGGAGCAGGCAACTGCAGGCCCAACTTTTCACGCGCCAACTGCTCAATCCGTGAATTGCTGGCCAGGTGGGTCGATTCGAGACGCAGCCGCTTGACCTCCTCTTCCTCGGCACGGATCTGGGTCTGCAGGCTGGCAATTTCGTATTCGAGATTGATCGCCTCAATTCGCGACCAGACGAACAGCAGGGACAACAGGGACACAAGAGCAATGGCAATAAAGAGAGGCGTCAGCCGGGGACGGTTGAGTGAAAAATCGCTGATTTTGATGACACTTCCAGTCACAGCTTCAGACATGACAACCTCCTGTAAAATTCAATTTCTCGAGACCGCAACCAAACGCGAATCTCAAAGACGACATGCCGCCCGCAACACAGCGCTGCGCGAACGGGTATTCTGTGCAAGTTCCTGTTCGGTGGCCCGCACACCCTTGCGGGTTAAAACCTTCAACCTCGGTTGCTGCTGACACTGACAAACCGGCAGTCGTGGTGGACAGACACAGCGAACCGCTTCAGCACGAAATAGATTCTTGACGATCCGGTCTTCGAGTGAATGAAAACTGATAACCACCAGCCGCCCCCCCACCTTGAGGAGATCGATCGCTCTCGACACCCCGGTCTCGACCTGCTCCAGCTCACGGTTCACCTGAATCCGCAACGCCTGAAAAACCCGTGTAGCCGGATGGATCCGCGCCGGGCGCTTACCTCCGGGAACAACATCCCTGACCAGCTCCGCCAGCTCTGTCGTCCGCCGGATCGGTTGCCTCTGGCGGTGCTTGATAATCGCACGGCAAATACGCCGGGCGTGGCGTTCTTCGCCATATTCGAAAAAGATCCGGGTCAAATCATCCGCATCCCACAGGTTGACAATGTCTGCCGCAGTCTCACCGTCCTGAGGATTCATACGCATATCGAGCGGCGCATCAAACCGGAAGGAAAACCCGCGGTCCGGGGTGTCAAGCTGATGCGAAGAGACCCCTAAGTCGAGCAGCATCCCGTCGATTTTATCGATGCCCAACCCCTGCAGCACATCGGCCGCCTGGTCGAAGGTCCGGTGATGAAAACTGACCCTGTTCCCGAAATCCGCCAGAACCTGTTGCGCCTTGACCAGAGCCGCCGGATCACGATCAAGCCCGATCAGCCGGCTTCCGGTTGCTGCCTCAAGAATCAGTCTGGCATGCCCTGCGCCACCCAATGTGCCGTCGAGATATATTCCGGTCGGCCGAGGCTGCAACCATTCAATCACCTCGGCGGGCATCACAGATAGATGCTCAAACCCTCCATCGCACACCCGCTAAAACCCGAGATCCGCCTGGGCCTGTGCGTTTTCCTCCAGCACGGCCTCCGACTCCTGACGGATATTTTGGTGAGCCTGCAGATTCCAGATCTCGATCTTGTCAGACATGCCGATCACCACCGCGTCTTTCAGCAGATCGGCATGCTCCCTTAACGCCTGTGGAACCTGGATCCGCCCCTGTTTATTGAACAAACACTCCTGAGCCGGTGCAATGCGATTTCTCTGGTTGGCATCCTTCAATGGTCCGGGCTTAAGGGCATCTACCTTGGCACAGATATCAGCCCACCTGGCCGGCGGATAAGCAACAAGGCCATCCTTAAAGATAGTGACAACAATACGGTCGCTCTGGTAAACATCGCGCAGCTCTTCACGGAAGGTTGCCGGAATACTGACCCGGCCCTTTAGATCGATGCTGACGTTGTACTCACCAGAAAAGTTCATCTTGACACCATTTAACACCATTTGACACTAGAGTTGACAAAATATACCTGTGCCCAGCACGGGTGTCAAGAAACTTTGCCGAACTTTGCTTATCTTTCAGCAGGTTGCCGAGACAGGTCGAGACCGGCCTGCGGACGTCTCCACTGTGGCGTCAGGGCTTAAATGGATCGTGGGACAAAAACGAAAGGAAGGAAGAACAGACAGGGAAGATTCAACAAGAAAAAACGCAGAAATCGGCGGATGACAAAGAAAATCGGCATTAAAAAGACGTCACGATAGCTCGCGAGGCGACGGCTTGGGCAGGACCATAATCACTTCTTCGATACGTCGCCCATCCATCCGGCGGACGCTGAAGTGAATCCCTAAGGTCTCACACTGATCTCCCTCCGAAGGGATGCGCCCCATGCACTGCAGAAGATAGCCAGCAAGTGTAGTAACGTGTTCCTCCGGCAGCGTCAGATCAAAGCGGCGGTTGACCGTCCGCAAGGAAACCGCACCATCGGCCAGGTAGGTACTATCTCCCAGCAAACGGAAATCGACCTCTTCGACATCATATTCATCGTGAATTTCACCGACGATCTCCTCAACAACATCCTCGAGAGTGACAATCCCCTCAACTCCGCCGTACTCATCAACGACAATCGCCAGATGTTCCTTTTTCTGGCGAAATGTCTGCAGCAGAACCCCCACCCGCTGCGCTTCCGGGGCAAAAAACGGCTCCCGGCAATTTTCAACCAGTGAGAATTCGGCCGAACGATCAGCAAATGCCAACACATCCTTGGAATGTATAATGCCGACGACGTTATCGAGACTGTCATCATACACCGGGAAGCGGGAATGCCCGCTGTCGCGCACCACTTCAAGCACCTTGCGGAATCCGGTCCCCACGGCGATACCAACCACTTCGGTGCGGGGCAACATCACATCGCGCACCCGGGTTTCAGAGAGATCAAAAATACTGTGCAGCATACGGCGCTGCTTGGCCGTCACCACGCCACTCTCCTCGCCCACCTGAATGATCGATTTAATTTCATCCTCAGACAGAGCACCCTGCTCTTCAGCAGCACCCCGAAAAAGACTGGTCAACAGGCGGGAAAACAGGGTAACGACCTTAACCACAGGGGATAAGACCCACAACACCACAAGGATCGGGCGCAGCACAAGAAAGGAAACCTTTTCCGATTGCTGGGCGGCATAGGTTTTAGGGCACACCTCGGAAACAATCAACAGTACCGGGGTGAGAATCAGAATCGTCAACAGTTCGCCCTGCTCGCCGAAGTAGCGGACAAAAAGTCCGGTGGCCAGCACCGAAGCGGCGATATTAACCAAGTTATTGCCGACAAGAATTCCGCCAAGAAGGCGATCGGGGACCTCGAGCAATGCTGCCAGGCGATCAGCTCCCGGCCGTTTTTTTTGTTGAAGGTATTTGACCCGCATGCGGTCGAGCGACATCAGCGCCGTCTCTGACCCTGAGAAAAAACCGGACAACAACAGCAGCGCAAACAGTCCGGCCAGTCTCAAAAAAGTATCATCGATCATAAAATCTCCACGATCAGATTCTTCATTTCGGGTAGAATACCCTGAACCGGCATACTATAACAGATCAAAGCAAAAAACGAAGGTTCAGAGCCTATTGAGATCCAGCGGAGAATCTACGGCCGCGCAGCCAAAGAGAATGAGTCAATCCCATGGCAAAAAACGACGATAAGGTTCCGGACAGTGTCGCACAGGACCACGCGGAACTGTCTCAACTGCTACATCACCACAGCACCCTCTACCACGCATTTGACCGTCCTGAGATCAGCGACGCCGCATACGACCAACTCTTCCAGAAGCTGCTCACCCTCGAAATGCAGTACCCTGCGCTGACGGGACCGGAATCCCCGTCACAGCGGGTCGGTGCCGATCCGCTCGATAAGTTTTCACCAGCACGGCACGCCAGGGCGATGCTTTCCCTCGAAAATGCATTTAACGACGAAGATTTACGCAACTTTGACCAGCGTATCAAGCGTTTTTTATCGACAGACGATGAAATTGAGTACCTCTGTGAAATGAAACTGGACGGCGTCGCCGTCGCTCTCACCTACCACAACGGCACCTTCGTCCGTGGCGCAACCCGTGGCGATGGCATCACCGGCGAGGACATCACAGAAAACATCCGCACCATCGGCGCCGTCCCTCTCCGCCTGACCGACCCAGCCCCTGCAGAGTTAGAAGTCCGCGGGGAAGTCTATATGGAACTTGATGCATTCCGCACCATGAACAAGCAGAGAAGAGATGCTGGCGAAGTTGACTTTGCCAATCCACGCAATGCTACAGCCGGAAGCCTGCGCCAACTCGATCCTCGCCTGACCGCACGCCGCCCGCTGACCATCAGCTGCTACGGAATCGGCCACCTGAGTTCAGAGCTACCGACCACCCATCGGAAATCTCTTGAGATGCTGCGCGACCTGGGCCTCAGAGTCAACCTGACCGACACCCACGTGGCCCGCGGGATCGAAGATGTGATCCACTGCTACCAGATGATGCTCGGCAAACGAGAAACCCTCCCCTTTGAGATCGACGGTATGGTCGTCAAGGTCAACAGCCTCGAACTGCAGCGGGAATTGGGTGAAAAGAGTCGGACCCCCCGCTGGGCCATCGCCTGCAAATTTCCATCCCGGCAGGAGCAAACAATCCTTGAAGATGTCGTCCTACAGGTCGGGCGCACCGGAGCCATCACCCCCGTTGCTCGGCTGCGTCCGGTCAATGTCAGCGGAGTGACGGTTTCACGGGCAAGCCTACACAATTGGGATGAGATCAAACGCCTCGACATCATGATCGGCGACACCGTCGTCGTTGAGCGGGCCGGTGACGTCATTCCTGACATTGTTCAGGTGTTAACAGCCAAACGAAACGGCTCAGAAAAGGAGATCAAGGAACCCGCAACCTGCCCTCAGTGTCACTCGGTGGTAAGCCGAGCCGAAGGTGAGGTCGTACCACGCTGCCAGGGCCTCAGATGTCCGGCACAGCTCAAAGAGGCACTCAAACACTTCACCTCGAAAAGCGCCATGAACATCGACGGGATGGGTGACCGGATCATCGACCAACTGCTGCGTCTCAAACTGGTTGCAAATGTCGCAGATCTCTACAAGTTGAAAAAGGAGGATTTTTTCCGGTTTGAGCGAATGGGGGAGATCCTCGCGGACAAGCTGATTCTCGCCATCCAAAAGAGCAAAGAAGCACCACTGGAAAGACTTATCTTCGGGCTCGGAGTGCGCCACGTAGGCACCCATCTGGCTAAGGTTCTCTGCCGACACTTCGAATCACTACGGGCCATGGAACAGGCAACATTCGAAGAACTGGTTGCCATCCACGAAATCGGCCCGCAGGTCGCACAGAGCATCAACCGATTCTTTTCGGATCCAAATAATCTGACCGTACTCAGACAACTGGAACAACTGGGACTCACCACCCGTTCCTCGGCGCACCCCACTGGAAACAGGCTGGCCGGAAAAACGTTTGTTTTTACCGGTTCGCTGCAGAAATTTACCAGGAACGAAGGGCAGGCACTGGTGGAACAACAGGGTGGCCGGGCCAGCGGGTCAGTCAGTAAAAAAACCGACTATCTGGTTGCAGGTGCAAATGCGGGGAGCAAACAAAGCAAGGCTGAAGAGCTTGGCGTTACAATTCTGGACGAAGAGGAGTTCCTTGCCCTTCTCGATGAAAAAGAGGCGTCCCCATGAAACAGGTCCGGATGACTGTCGTTATCAGCGGTCGGGTGCAGGGTGTTTTCTACCGCCAATCCACCAAACAGATGGCAGAAACACTCGGTCTCACGGGGTGGGTCAAAAACCTACCCAACGGCGATGTAGAGGCCCTTTTTGAAGGTGAAGAGTCAAACATCAGACAGATGCTGAACTGGTGTTATCGGGGGCCAAAAGCCGCCCGTGTCGATAAGGTCCACAGCGCTGAGAGTCCGGCGAGCGGCGAATTCCCTAGATTCAGCATCAAACGCTGAACATCAAGCCAGTCTTCTCATTTTTTGCATAAAAAAAGGGTTCTATCTCTGATGAGATAGAACCCTTTTCATTTTAATTTCGGCGGCGACCTACTTTCCCACATCGTCTCCAATGCAGTATCATCGGCGCAGTAGGACTTAACTTCTGTGTTCGGGATGAGAACAGGTGTGGCCCCTACGCTATAACCACCGAAAAGCGTATAACTGGTTTCATTGCATAGACCGATCCGAGTTGGTATTTCCAAAAAACTTAGTAAAAAGACTAATACGGTCAAGCCTCACGGTCAATTAGTACCGGTTAGCTGAACAGGTTACCCTGCTTACACATCCGGCCTATCAACGTTGTAGTCTCCAACGGACCTTAAGAGACAAAAGTCTAGGGAGATCTCGTCTTGAGGTGGGCTTCCCGCTTAGATGCTTTCAGCGGTTATCCTTTCCGAACGTAGCTACCCTGCTATGCGGCTGGCGCCACAACAGGAACACCAGTGGTTCGTCCATCCCGGTCCTCTCGTACTAGGAACAGATCCTCTCAAATCTCCTGCGCCCACGGCAGATAGGGACCAAACTGTCTCACGACGTTTTAAACCCAGCTCGCGTACCGCTTTAATTGGCGAACAGCCAAACCCTTGGGAC
>PKUC01000035.1 GCA_002868865.1 Desulfuromonas sp.
CATAGTCGCCAATACCAGACGTGATTTTTCACCCCCTGAAAGCTTATCGACCCGTTTATCAACATCATCACCCTGAAAAAGAAATGCGGCGCACAGGTTCCTCAGCACGCCTACGGTCTGCAGCGGCAGCGCGTCCTGCACGGTCTCGAACACAGTCTTCTGTGGGTTGAGCAGTTCCATCGAATGCTGACTGAAGTATCCTGCATGAACATTGGCTCCAATCCTCACCGTTCCTGAGGTCGGTTCAGTCTGTCCGGCCAGCGTTTTAAGAAATGTTGACTTACCGGCACCGTTGACACCAACGACAGCGATCTTGTCTCCCCGCTTGACCATCCCCGAAACGCCCGAGAACACCGCCTTGTCGTCACCATCATCCACCGCCCAGACCTTGCCCAGCCGATCAATGGCAATCACGTCATCGCCACTGCGCGGCGGCTCGGTAAATTCAAACTTGACCACCTTCTGCTCCGGCGGCAGTTCTATCCGCTCAATCTTCTCTAGCTTTTTGACCCGGGATTGCACCTGCGCCGCATGGGATGCACGCGCGGCAAAACGGGCGATAAAATCTTCCTCTTTCGCCAGCATCTCCTGTTGACGGCGGTGACTGGCCAACAGCTGTTCGCGCCTGACCTCGCGTTCCCGCAGGTAAAAGTCATAATTACCGCCATAGGTGGTGATGGTCTGGTTGCCGACCTCAACGATGCGACCGACCAGACGATTCATAAAGTCGCGGTCGTGGCTGGTCATCACCAGCGCACCCTGGTAGTCATCCGCCAGCCAGTTTTCCAGCCAGACGATCGATTCGACATCCAGATGGTTGGTCGGCTCGTCAAGCAACAGCACATCGGGGTTCAGAGTCAGTATCTGCGCTAAGGCGATCCGCATTTTCCAGCCGCCGCTGAAGGATTCCACAGGGCGCAGGTAATCATCCGGACCGATTCCCAGACCGGTCAAAACCGCTTGAGCGCGACTCTCCAGATCGTACCCACCACGGTGCTCAAATTCCTGTTGAATATCGCCATACCGTTCCAGCAGCGCCGTCATCTCATCATCGGACATCGGCTCGCACATGGCCGCTTCCATATCGCGAATCTGCTCTCCCAGCCGCACCGTCGCTTCGGACGCAGAGACAACCTCTGCCAGAGCAGTCCGTCCGGACATCTCACCGACATCCTGAGAGAAGTAACCGATCACCGTTTTTTTGCCGCAGCTGATATCACCGGAATCGGTCTCTTCTTCCCCGGTAATCAGTCGAAAAATTGTTGATTTTCCGGCACCGTTCGGCCCGACCAGACCGGTTCGACTTTCAGGAAGAATCTGAAAACTGGCATTTTTAAACAGAACACGGTTGCCGTGTTTTTTGGTGATATCCGTCAGATGAATCATCGCTTGTCCTTATCGAAAAAAGTCCCGCTGTGGTAGCACGTCGGGAACCGAAGGAGCAAGAAAAAGTCAGCGAAGAAATATCCATGCCCTTGCAATAAAGGAGGCAAGACGACAGCAGGCGGGTCAAAAACGTCTGTGACGCTCGAAAATTGGTTTCTTTATCCGTCAGAAGGAGCAAGTCAGCCCAAGATGGACTTCATCACGCATCACGGTGACGCTCGGCACCAGCGGAGCAGAGTCCAGTCCCAGGAATGAATCGTAGATGAACAGGCTCAGAAAATGAGAAAGCGCCGCGCCGGCGAGCACGTCGGAGGGATAGTGCCGTTTTGCCTCGACCCGGGCCCAGGCTGCCGCTGCGGCCAAGCTATAGACGCCCGTCTTACTGATGATTGAAGTGCGTGATGGCAGGGGCAAATAATCGAGATTGCGTGCGGTGAGCGTTGCGAACGACGTCGCCCGCGACGTGTGCCCCGAAGGGAAGCTCTTTCGATCTCTGCCATCAGGACGCTGCCGATCCGTTTCGTCCTTGATCCAATCGGTCGCAACACTGACGGCCTCCGATGCCACGTAACCGACCGCTAACCCTTTGATTTTGTTCCCCGCCCAGCTTGCGGGCTGTTTGCCGCTGGGCAGGGTCAGGGCCGTCAGATAGTACAGATTTTGACAGCCGTTGGCCAGATCGGTACTGCGGGCATCGGCCGTCTGCTGCGACCCGAATACCGGGGTGTGTTCACTGGCCCAGTCGCTGAGTCTTTCATCGGCATGATCGATCTGAACCAGCAGCGCTCCGGCCAGCGGTGCCCAGGTGCCCGGAGAACGTCCCGCACTTTGCAGCGCATGGCCGACGCGCGACCACCCTGGCACCAGGGTGGCATCCTCACCCCAGCCTCGTCCGTTGGGCAGGGTGGCGCAACCGCCCAGGGTCAGCGACAACACCCCCAACAAAATCCATCTCCGCATTGCCATCCGTCAATCATAATAGAAAATGCCTCCCCCTGGAGAGGCCGACAAAAAAAGCAAACCATTCCGGTCTCTTTCAAACGAGAGAAAGGAGTGAACACCCCGGTAGGGAGGGAGACCGCTTCCACCGTTTCACGATTCCTGTTGACAGAAAAGGGGGTGTTTGCCTACCATGAGAACCGTAAAGGGGAGTAGCAATCGGCCGGAGACATGGCCGACCCGCGGTTCGTCATTACGGAGGCAAAACCTCCCGGACCCGGGGTTGCGACGCTTACGTCGAAATCTGCAAGACCTTTATCCAAGGCATAAACATATGCTGTGGGTAGGGGTCTTTTCTTTTACCTGCAGCGAACAGACGCATGGAGGTAAAAGAGCATGAACCGCATCAAAACAACCTTTCTTCTCACCTGTCTCACCCTGCTTTTGGTGGCCATGGGCAGCGCCATCGGCGGCCAGTCGGGCATGGTCATCGCATTCGTCCTGGCCGGAGGAATGAACTTCTTCTCCTACTGGTACTCGGACAAGATCGTCCTCAAGATGTACAAAGCGCAGCCAGTCAACGAGGCGCAGAGCCCGGCCTTTTACGGGATGGTCAAACGTCTGGCGCAACGGGCCGAGATGCCGATGCCCAAGGTCTACATCATCCCATCCGAAAGCCCCAACGCCTTTGCCACCGGACGCAACCCGCAGAATGCCGCCGTTGCCGCGACCGAAGGGATCATGCGGATGCTCAGCGAGGAGGAACTGGAAGGGGTCATGGCCCACGAACTGGCTCATGTCGCCAATCGCGACACCCTGATTTCCACCATCGCCGCGACCTTTGCCGGGGCCATCGCCATGCTCGGCAACATGCTGCAATGGGCGGCCATCTTCGGCGGCGGCAATTCCGATGAGGAGGAGGGCGGCGGTATGCTCAGCGGACTCGCCCTGGCTTTTATCGCGCCGATGGCGGCGATGCTGATCCAGATGGCCGTCTCCCGTTCGCGCGAGTACCTGGCCGATGCGTCTGGAGCAAAAATCTGCGGCAACCCACTGGCCCTTGCCAACGCGCTGCGTAAACTGCAGATGGGCGCGCAGATGACACCGATGCAGGAAGCGACCCCGGCCACGTCGCACCTGTTTATCGTCAACCCGCTGAGCGGCTCGTCGATGCTGAAGCTCTTCTCCACCCATCCGCCGATGGAGGAACGGATTGCCCGGCTTGAGGCGATGGCCACAGAACGCTCGTGAATACCGTGCAGGAAGGTCCCGCCGCGGAATCATGTTAAAATGAGTTCGAATTGTGCCCATCTTCAGGGAGGCCCGATGAACAAAAGGAAAATGGCGGACGCTGCGTTGTGTCGCAACGATCTGAAAAAGATTTATGAAGAGCGAAAACCGGCCAGCGAGGAGGCGCTCTACGCGCTGCAAAAAAGCGTACGAGCCCTTCTCGAAGAGCACGGCTACACACCGACGATCAAGTATCGCGTCAAGCGCTTCAATAACTATTTCGAAAAGCTGCAGAAGGTTCGCAGGGGCATCAAGGGGGGCGATGACGGGCTGATCACCGACCTGCTCGGCCTGCGGATCATCTGTCCCTTTCTCGAAGACCTTGACCCCATCGAAGCCCTGCTGAAGGAACACTTTGACATCGTCGAATCCCAGCGAAAGGGGGCTCAAAACTCTTTTCGCGAGTTCGGTTACGACTCGATGCATATGCTGATCAAGCTGAAGGATTGGGAGAGCAGCGCTTCGATCCCTCATGCCGGAGCTGTCTGCGAAGTGCAGCTGCGGACGATCCTTCAGGATGCCTGGGCCGAGGTCGAGCACGAGCTGGTCTACAAGTCGGACATCGACATGCCGAACGAATCGATCAA
>PKUC01000100.1 GCA_002868865.1 Desulfuromonas sp.
ACATACGCCGCCTCATCCTCAGCGACAGGCGCGACAGGTTCTGTTTCTTCCGTCACAGCAGCAGCGGGCTGTTCTTCCTCTGGTAAAGGGGTAGCCACGGCCGCCTGCTCGAGCGGGATTTCAGAAACAGGCGCCCCTTCCACTCTCTGCTCATCAGTCCCAGATGCAACACTCTTCTGTGCCACATCTTCTGCACTTTCGGCAGGAACCACAGCAACCGTTTCATCCGCCAGGACCTCTTCTTCGACGGGCGACGCAACCGGTTCGGCCGTCCGTTCCGGAATCTTCATTTTTTGTGACGTCTGTCGCTCGACCTGTGTAGCCGCCGGAGGTTCAGGCGTCACAAATAAATCCGCCAACAGATAATATGCGATACCGCCAAGGATCAGGACCAAAAGCAGAGGGATCAGGACTTTTTGCAGGGCATTTCCGCCGGTCGGCGCTCCGCTATCTTTCTGCGGATCCTCTACCAATTCATCATCGGCAAAATCATCCGTGCCCTCTACCGATTCCGCATCCTCTTCAGAGAGATCGAACAAAAAATTTTCATCCTGCTCCTCCGCGTTTTTTTTAAGATCGTTTCTTTCAGAATCCTGCACTTCGTCACGCTCACTCACGTCCGTCCTCCTCGACAGAATGATGGGTGATATCCACTCCATCGCACACGAAAAA
This sequence comes from Desulfuromonas sp., assembly GCA_002868865.1. Lineage (GTDB taxonomy): Bacteria > Desulfobacterota > Desulfuromonadia > Desulfuromonadales > Geopsychrobacteraceae > BM509. The sequence continues at coordinate 673 of PKUC01000100.1, forward strand.
ACCGAGCGCCTGACAACTGATCAGGCGCTCGCATTGGTTGTTTATAAACACTATGCTTCTTTATGCTCCGCCAGAATTTTTGCCGTCTGGTGGGACGGAACCTCTTCGTACTTGGCGAACTCCATTGAAAACATGCCGCGGTCAGAGGTCAGCGAACGCAGTTCCGGCGCATAACGCAGCACTTCAGCCATCGGAACTTCGGCTTTTATCAGCTGTGTATTGGCCAGCGGCTCCACGCCGACGACCTTGCCACGACGTGAATTCAGATCACCGATCACATCCCCCATGCAGTCATCGGGAACAGTCACCTCCATCGACATCACCGGTTCCAGCAGAATCGGCTGACAGCTCTCCATCGCTTTTTTAAACGCCATCGAACCGGCGACCTTAAACGCCATCTCCGAGGAGTCGACTGAGTGATAAGAGCCATCATAAAGCGTGATCTGTACGTCAACGACCTGATTCTTGGTCAGCGGCCCCTGACGCATCGCTTCTTGGATACCCTTGTCGACCGCAGGGATGTAGTTACGCGGCACCACCCCGCCGACAATTTTGTCGACAAACTCGTACCCACTGCCGCGCGGCAACGGCTTGACCTCGATCCAGACATCGCCGAACTGGCCACGGCCGCCAGACTGCTTTTTGTATTTTCCCTGAACCTTGGTCCCCGCACGGATCGCTTCGCGGTACGGAACCTTGGGCTCCTTCAGTTCGACCTCAGCGCCATACTTACGGGCCAGTCGTTCAACGGCGACCTCGAGATGAACCTGCCCCATGCCCGACAGCACCATCTCATGGGTTTCATCATCACGGGTGATTCTCAGGGCGGGGTCTTCTTCCATCAGACGTTGCAGACCCGAGTAGATTTTATCTTCATCACCCTTCTTTTTCGGCTCCAGCGCAAAAGAGATAATCGGCTTAAGGGGCACAATCGGCTCGTACATGATCTGCTGTTTCATGTCGCACAGGGTATCACCGGTCGCGGTGTATTTAAGTTTCGGCACAGCCACGATATCGCCGGCAACGGCCGAATCGATAACCACCTGTTTTTTTCCTTCCAGTTCGAGGATGCTGCTGATGCGCTCTTTTTCCCGCCTGTTGGGATTGTAAACCGTGGAATCGGGTGTCACCGTACCAGAATAGACACGGAACAGTGACAGTTTTCCGGCGTATGGATCATTGATGGTCTTGAAGACCATGGCCGAAAACGGGTCGTCCTCTTTCGGGTGGCGTTCTTCCGGCTCATCCTTGTCGTTCATACCGGTCTGCGATCCTTTATCGAGCGGCGAAGGCAGACAGGTCACGATGTAATCCAGCAGCTGGCGGGTGCCAATGTTCGCCAGTGCGCTACCGCAGAACACCGGGGTAAAGACCTTGGTCAGTGTCCCTTCGCGCAGTCCTTTGAGCAGTTCATCCTGCGTCAACTCCTCCCCTTCCAGGTATTTTTCCATCAGTTCGTCGTCCGACTCGGCGATCGCTTCGACCAGTTGCTCACGCAGCGCATCGGCGTCATCCTGAAACTCCGTGGGGATAGCAACCTCATCGTAGGTCCCCTTGCCGTCAAACTTATAGATGCGGGCTTTCATGGTGAGCAGATCGATGGTGCCGCGAAAGTCCTCTTCGGCTCCGATCGGCATGGTGACGATCACCGCCCGGGCACCCAGCGACTTTTCCATGTCATCGACCGCTTTGAGAAAATCGGCGCGCTCCTTGTCCATCTTGTTGACAAAAGCGATCCGCGGCACCTCAAAATCATCGCACCAGTCCCAGATCTGCTTGGTCTGGGATTTTGTTCCGGAGATAGCCGAAACAATCACGACCGCTCCGCCCAGCACCCGCAGGCAGCGCCGGGTATCGTGCAGAAAATTGCTGACGCCGGGAGTGTCGACGATGTGGAGGCTATGTTTGTTCCATGTACAATGGTTGAGGCTGGCATTCAGGGTGATGCCGCGCTTGATCTCTTCTTCCTCAAAATCCATTGAGGACGTGCCGTTGTCAACCTTCCCCAGCTTATCAGTCATCCCGGTGTTAAACAGGATCGCTTCAACCAGCGAGGTTTTCCCGGCACTGTTGTGCGCCACAATTCCGAGGTTTCTCAGCATTGATGTGTCATATTTGCCCATGATCGCTCCTTTTTCATCTCAGTAAAAGGGAACCTGTTGGAGGCTATTCAGCGAAAGAAAAACACTCCAATCGGTCGACGCCTGACACGCCGCAGACAAGACTACGCTAACGAACCACCCGTGTTCTGCTGGCGGTTCCGTTGATACAACAGAGAGAGACCCTCTAGGGTCAGATAGGGTTCAACCAGATCGATAGAACTGGTGGCTTCAGCAATCGGGGCTGCCAGCCCTCCGGTAGCGACCACGGTGGGGGCAACCGGCAGCTCCTTTTTCATCCGCGCCACGATCCCTTCAACCAGACCGACATAGCCGAAAAAGATTCCGGCCTGCATACTGTTTACCGTATTTTTGGCGATTACCTGTCCCGGTCGGGAGAACTCCACACGGGGCAGTTTACTGGCACGATCAAACAGCGCCTCGGCCGAGATCCCGATACCGGGGGCGATCGCGCCACCCTGATATTCGCCGTCGGCAGAGATCACGTCAAAGGTCGTCGCGGTCCCAAAATCGACCACGATCAGACCGCATTTACAGCGTTCATAGGCGGCGACGGCGTTGACGATCCGATCCGCGCCAACCTCCTTCGGATTGTCGTACTGAATCGGCATACCGGTTTTAATCCCCGGGCCGACAACATAAGGCGTCAGTCGGCAATACTGACGGCAGAGCCCTTCGAGGGTATTCAGCATCGGCGGGACAACACAGGAGATAATCACATCGGCCAGATCATCAAAGGCGATGCCGGCTAAGCGGAACAAGTCATGGATCAGCATGGCATACTCATCCACGGTCCGATATTTGTCGGTCGCCACGCGCCAGTCATGTTCCAAAACACCGTCCCGATAGATCCCGAGGACGGTATTGCTGTTGCCGACATCGATGACTAGTAGCATCAGATCACACCTTTTTCGTTGGTCACATTCATGGTTCACCAATACCGAGCATTCCCGGCCTATATCGGGGTGACGTCCCCCGCCAAGATCCGTTCAATTTTTCCGTCAGCTGTCTGCAGACGCAAGGCCCCGTCATCATCGAGCCCCACCACCGTGCCCTGCAGACAACCAGGGTTCAGA
>PKUC01000084.1 GCA_002868865.1 Desulfuromonas sp.
AAAGCCAGAGCCAGAGCCAGAGCCAGAGCCAGAGCCAGAGCCATAGCCAGAGCCAGAGCCGGTTAGTCTGTTTGCCCGTTTGAAGGCCGGACTGGCAAAGACGCAGAATTCGCTGGTTGGCCGGGTTGATAGCCTGTTGCGCGGCCGGACCGTGATCGACGATGAGGTGATTGAAGATCTTGAAGAGATTCTGATCACTGCGGATCTCGGGATGCAGACGACGATGCAGCTGATCAGCGCTCTGGAAAAGCGCCGCGGCCGTGGTCAACTGGATACCCCGGATCAGCTGCGCAACGCGCTCAAGGAAGAACTGGAGGCCATGCTGCAGCTCGATTCGAAGTCGTTCGATGTGGACGGCAAAGGTGCCCCTTATGTCATCATCGTTGTCGGTGTAAACGGTGTCGGTAAGACAACGACAATCGGCAAACTGGCGAACCAGTTGACCCGTCAGGGCAAGAAAGTTGTTCTCGGTGCGGGTGATACCTTTCGTGCCGCTGCCGCCGAGCAGTTGAGTATCTGGGGTGAGCGGACCGGTGTCGATGTGATCCGTCATCAGGAAGGTGCAGATCCGGGGGCCGTCGCATTCGATGCCGCCAAGGCTGCCGTTGCCCGTCAGGCTGACGTGTTGATCCTTGATACTGCCGGACGATTGCACACCAAGGTCAACCTGATGGAAGAGCTGAAGAAGCTCCGTCGTATCCTCGAGCGTGAAATTCCGGGCGCTCCGCATCAGACCTTGCTGGTTCTTGACGCGACCACGGGTCAGAACGCCCTTAATCAGGCGAAATTATTCAACGAAGCGGTCGACATTGATGGCATCGCCCTCACCAAGCTGGACGGTACGGCCAAGGGGGGCATCGTTGTTGCGATCGCCGCTGAATTGAAACTTCCGGTCCGTTTTGTCGGGGTCGGAGAACAGATAGACGATCTGCGCCCCTTTGATGCATCGATGTTTGTTGAGGCGTTGTTTGAAAAGTAAGCGAAAATCTTGACTTTTGCAGATTTAAGCCCTACATTTCCGAGATAGGCTGAACAATGAATAACGAGCTTGTTGAGCGATTAGAGCGCGCGGTGGAACGATTGCTGGAAGAGAACAGCACGCTGCGCAGGACGTGCCGTCAACTGGAGAGCGACAACGAACAGTGGCGGATTGAAAAAGCGAACCTGTTGGGTCAGGTCGAAGCTGTCCTGACCCGATTGGATGAACATCTTGAGGATGAATCGCCTTGAGTCATTCGGTCAAAGTACAGATCCAGGGACGTGAGTATCAGCTTCGCAGTCAGCAGGATCCACAACAGGTCCATAGGGTTGCAGATTTTGTCGCTGAACAGCTCGAAAATGTTGCGCGCTCCGGTTCTGTGGATTCGCAGGACGCCTTGGCTTTGACCCTTTTGAATCTCGGTGGTCAGTACCTGCAGCTCAAAGACCAGGGCGGAGCCCAATCTATCGAGCTGAACAGTCGCCTCGCGACATTGTTGCAGAAAATTGAGTCCGGGCAGGACCCATCGAGCATAGCTGAATAATCCCCTGTGCGACAGGGCTTTAAGATAGATAGCTGTAAGAGATAGTCGGTAGCTAGATTTTCGCGCATGTTTTTTAAGGCGCTTTAAATCTCCCGGAAGAACCCGTTTCACGTGTTCGCAGCCGGGAGGGGTCGTGTGTATTTTGGTTTGAGATGTGCCCCGGTTTTTTCGGGCGGTGTTTTCTCGGGAAACGAGTTACGCACTTAAAGAGAAACGTTGACACGTCGATTTCATTAAAAGGTTAAGCACGACACGATCCCGGTCCTTTCTCCGCAGTCCCTTCTTTTTGTCCTGGAGCCTCGATGTTACGGAGTGCTCTGCCTGTGCCCAAGTCTTATCTGCGCATACGTCTGCTGCAGCAGCGCGAACGGCTCTCCGTCGATGAACGAAAATCGCGGAGCCTGGTTGCTCAGCGCCATCTGCTGCTGTCCGACATCTTTTCCGCGGCGCGAACGATCGCTCTTTACCGTCCGATCCGGGGGGAGGTCGCGACAGCTGAACTGTTCTCAGCCGCTCGTTTGGCTGGCAAGACAGTTTGCTTCCCGCGTTTGGATGGGGATCATATGGTCTTTGTCGCGATCGCCGACGAAGGGTCTTTTGTCCCGGGTGCGTTCGGAGTTGAGGAGCCTTGGGGGACGACCATTGTCACGCCGGATAGCATTGACCTAACTGTTGTGCCGGGCGTCGCATTCGATCGTCAGGGCCATCGTTTGGGGTATGGCAAAGGCTATTACGACCGAGAGTTGAGTCAACGCAGCCGACGGGGGACTCTGGTGGGGCTTTGCTTCGATTTCCAGTTTGTTGACCGATTACCGGCTGAATCGCATGACATTCCTCTGGACTGTCTCGTGACAGAAAACGGTTTTTTTACTCCGCGGGTTGTTTCTGACGCCCACGGTTCACCATAAACTCTGCAAGGAGGTTTGCTGTGGAGAAAGAACTTTTATTGATGGTTGTTCTGATTCTGGTCGCTTTGGCGGCCGGGGTTTTTCTGGGGATGGTTCTGCGGCGCAAGTTGTCAGAATCGAAACTGGCCAATGCCCAGGCAACGGCCGATCAGATCGCTGCGGATGCTCAGAAGGATGCGGATGCGATCCGCAAAGAGGCGACGATTCAGGCGAAGGACGTCGTTCTGCAGGCCAAGACCGACTGGGAGCAGGAGGTCAGGGATCTGCGCCGCGAAATTCAGGCGCATGAGAACAGGCTGCAGCAGAAAGAGGAAAATCTGGAGCGCAAGGTCGGTCAGGTTGATCAGCGCGCCGAGGAGTTGGAAAAGAAGGATCACCATCTGCGCTCGCAGGAGGGACAGATCCAAAAACGGGAAAAAGATGTTGAGGCCCTTGAAATAGAGCAGCAACAGCAGCTTGAGCGTATCGCCGGGATGTCCAGTGAACAGGCCAAGCAGCACCTTCTTGATCAGATGCTCAGCGAAGCAAAGCATGATGCCGCCAAAGGGATCAAGCAGATCGAAGATGACGCCCGCGAGATCGCTGATAAGAAAGCCAAGATGATTATGGCGCTGGCGATTCAGCGCTATGCCGGTGATTTTGTCGCTGAAAAGACGGTTAGCGTCGTGCCGTTGCCGTCGGATGAGATGAAGGGGCGCATTATCGGCCGCGAAGGACGTAATATCCGCGCGATAGAGGCGGCTACGGGGATCGATCTGATTATCGATGACACTCCCGAAGCGGTGGTGATCTCCGGCTTTAACCCGGTACGTCGTGAGGTTGCGCGGATCTCTCTCGAGCGGTTGATTGCCGATGGGCGGATTCATCCGGCGCGGATTGAGGAGTTGGTGGAAAAGGCCGCTGAAGAGGTGGAGGTCAGCATCCGTGAGGCGGGTGAGCAGGCCACCTTCGATGTTGGTGTTCACGGCATCCATCCGGAAATTATCAAGCTGCTGGGGATGTTGAAATATCGCACCTCCTA
>PKUC01000107.1 GCA_002868865.1 Desulfuromonas sp.
GAGTGCAATTCGAATATTGAGGATTCTGCTGATGCTTTGTTTCACGGGGTGCCTTTAGTCTCTTTATCTAAAAGTCTCTTGAAAACATCTTTTTCTATCTGCATAAAGGAGCCATCATTTTTCATTTCTTTAAGGCTGGCCGAAATTTCAGGGATCAGTTTCTTATGTTTTTTATGGATAAAGCTAAAGGCCTGAAAATCTGCTAGGGGTGGGGTTAATTTAGTAATCCCATCGAGGTTTAATTTTTGTAGTTTAAAATCCGCTATGATGCCGTGTTCAGTAAAGGTATCAATCCTGTTTTCTGTGAGCATTTTTAGCAAGCGGGTTGTGTCTGGTAGACGGATTTGTATCTCAGGTATGTTTTTTTCAAGGATTTTAGCCCCAATTCGCAAACCGTTTTTTTTCCCATTCAAAGAGTCCCAATCTGTAACCTTGAATTTCTGCCCATTTGTGTAAACGAAGAACTTCATGGCGCCGATGGGTTCAGGAATTATTAGCAGGTTGTCAGTTGCTTCAGGGTTTATCTCTTTTATTCTTTTAATGCGAAACGCATCACCGTCCCCTTTTTGGTTTGCGAGCATCAAAGACCTTTGTGATGATCCTGTTGAGCGAACCTCGCAGAGTTTACCAATTCGCCAAAAAGCTTCTTTTAGCCGTCGCTGTACAATTTCAAAAAGAGGAGTTTGGGCACCTGTATAAAAAATAAAAACACCTTCTTGGTTGATCTCTTTGATCGCTTGTTCAAGCCGGGGAATTATATGGGCATTTTTTTTATTTACGTAGTGATAGATCGGTGCCGAGAGAGCGAAAGGTTGAAGTTGCCTCACATTTTCAGCCTGCGAATCCAAGTCGCGCAAGACAGCATCGGCACTCGCTTCAGTTGCTAAAATGAGATCAACCCGTCCGTCTAACAGCATTTCAAATAACGATTGATAATTACGTGCTGTAATTGCGTTGTGTCCCGCTAGGATCGTTTGCGGCCAGCGCACACCCAAAACATAGCCCACGGTGTAGTGACTTAACTGGCTTTCGTCATAGCTATTAATGTCAGGGTTGATGGTATAGGCGGCACCGTTGAGTTTCATTAATTGAGTGTCGACTCGAAGTAGATTCGAATAATTTTCTTCTATTGAAGGCACTCGTCCTACATCACCGTCAACAGTGCCTTCGTTGGCACTTAAAAGAGAGCGGTTATGAGGCAAAGAGATGAATTCAGCTTTAAGGTCAGCCCGTTCGTAGACAGCTCTGACCCGTTCTTTTACGAGTTGATGAAAAAGAGTTCCTGGACTGTAGCTGAGGAGGTATGTTTTTTCAGTTGCGCATGCGATTCCAGAGCAAAAGGTAAAAGCCAGAAATATCACCAAAAACAGAAGTCTTATGATGTGATTCATTCTTCACCTTCTTTCTTTGGAACGTTGCGTGAGGAGACTAAGCATTACATGATAGGCATTTATTGTAATCGTGCAAGGGGTAATTCTGTGTGACCCTCGTCTTTCATGTTTTGTTCAAAAAGGATTTATGGAATTGGTAAAGGGCTGGAACAGAGAGCAGAAAAATGGAAAAAGGGCTAGCGAAAGAAAATCGCTAGCCCTTTGATTCTGGAGTCGCTGATCGGAGTTGAACCGACTACCGGCTCATTATGAGTGAACGGCTCTAACCGTGAGCGCAACCGATAATGAATTATGGGTTCTGAACCATAGAAAGTCTGCGGCGAGATGATGACGTTGCTCTTGGTTTTAACGTAGCCTGTCTTTCAACGGTGAAAAAAGTCGCCCATCTATTGCCGCTAATCCCAAACAGATGAGGCTCATGCCGACTAAGTCTTTGCCAGCCAGTTGCTCGCCAAGAAATGCCACACCGAGCAAGATAGCACTGACTGGAATTAAAAAGGTGACCAACAGCAGGTTGATCGCACCTGCTGTTGCCAGAATACGAAAGTAAATGATATAGGCCAGAGCCGTCGAGATCAATGCTAAGCCAGTGACCGCAGTCCACACCCCTAATCCGGGCATAGCGAGTGTCCAGGGCTGATCTACAACAAGGGCAAGTGGTGTCAACAAGAGGGTTGATGCCGTCACCTGCCCGGTTGCTGTCACCAGCGGTGCTGCTCCCATACTCTTGAAGCGTCGCCCGTAAACGCCAGCGAAGGCATAAGAAAGGGCCGCACCTAAAACTGCGAATTGTGCCAGAGTACTTGTCCCGAGGCCGTCCAGACTATCCAGTCCGATAATCACAGCGACACCGGTAAAACCGACCAGAATACCGCCCATCCGTCCACCACTGATTTTTTCGTCTTTAGTGAAAACATGGGCAACGATCGCCGTGAACAATGGGGTTGTGGCGTTGAAGATCGATGCGAGTCCGCTGGCAATATGCATCTGCCCCCAGACGATCAGGCAGAATGGAATCATATTGTTCAACAACCCCATCCCGAAAAAGGCTTTCCAGTAACGCCATTCCCTGGGCATCCGCAAGCCGGTCACTCGAACAATCAAGTTGAGAGCTATCGCTGCCAAACCGACCCGCAGCGCGACAATGGTCAAAGGCGGTAGGGCTTTAACTGCCACCCCGACAAAAAAGAATGATCCCCCCCAGAGAACCGATAGAACCACTAGCAGCAGCCATTCGGAAGCGCCCATTTTCGTATTTACTGTATCCATGTTTATTCCTTAATGTTTTTTCGTTTGGATGCAGCATAGAGCCTATCTTTGGGGCTTACCACCCGATTCTTGCGATGAGAAAATACAAGAGTTTAGCGGCTTAAAAATAGTCATCTTCGGGCAGTTTTTCAGCTTGGTCTGTTGATCGTTATATAATAATACTCATGAGATTAGCGCTGCAGACGGAAATGAATAAGGGGCTAGCGAAAAATCGCTAACCCCTTTGATTCTGGAGCCGCTGATCGGAGTTGAACCGACTACCTGATCATTACGAGTGAACTGCTCTACCAAATGAGCTACAGCGGCGAAGAGGTCCAAATATTTACCCTAATTCAAAGGGCGAGTCAATCAGCTTGCCGCGTATTTTTCGCGCAGCGCTTTTTTGTTGATTTTGCCGACGCTGGTTTTGTCGATGCTGTCGACGAAAACGATTTTGAGCAGAAGGGCTTGCTTGGTCAGCATCCCTTTTTCGATAAATTCTTTGGTGTGCGCCAGCAGTTGTTTGGCCGTTATCTGCTCAGCGTTTTCCTTATGGACTACCAGCGCCAGAGGTTTTTCGCCCCATTTGGTATCCGGCAGGCCGATGACTGCAACTTCGCCGACCGCGGGGTGGCTGCAGAGGATGTCTTCCAGTTCGAGGGAGGAGACCCATTCGCCGCCGATCTTGATGACATCCTTGATTCGGTCTGTGATTTTGGCATAGTTTTCCCGATCCATATTGGCCACATCGCCGGTGTGGAGATAGCCCCCGCGCCACAGCACTTCCGAGTTGCGCTGATCTTTCAGATAGCCCTGTGTCAGCCAGGGTGCGCGAACAACGATCTCACCGACACTTTCCCCGTCTTTGGGGATGTCGTTCATCTCTTCATCGACCAGCCGTAACTGCACCAGCGGAATCGGTCGGCCCGTTTTACAGCGGATTTCGGCCTGATCGTCCTCTTTGAGCATCTCTGAGGTGAGCTGCGCGAAAGTCAGAATCGGGCAGGTTTCTGACATACCATAGCCGGTGAAAATATCGATCCCTTTTTCGAGTGCGGCCTCGCACATGGCTTTAGGGAGTGCAGCGCCGCCGATAATCACTTTCCAGTTCGACAGGTCGACCTGCTCGTACGAGGGGTGGTTCATCAACAGGTGAAGAATCGTGGGGACGCAGTGGGAAAAGGTGACTTTTTCCTTTTCCAGTAACCCCAGCAGCATGTCGGGGGTGTATTTGCCCGGATAGACCTGTTTAACCCCGAGGGCGGTGGCGACATAGGGTAGACCCCAGGCGTGGACATGGAACATCGGCGTGATCGGCATATACACATCGTCTTGATGGAATCGTCCTTGACTGGTCGAGGTGCCCAGCGCGGCCAGGACGCCGAGGGTGTGCAGCACCAGTTGCCGGTGGCTGAAATAGACTCCCTTGGGCATCCCTGTGGTGCCGGTGGTGTAAAACGTTGTGGCGCGAGTGCTCTCGTCAAAATCCTGAAAATCAAAGTCCGGCGCGGCTGCGGAGAGCAGCGCTTCATATTCTCCGGCCATCGGTAATCCGGTTGCGGGCTGTTCATCCTGTTCGCTGAGAAGGATGTAGTGCTGTACCGTGTCGATCCGGCCCTTAATCTGCTCGACAATCGGCAGGAAGTCTTCATGGACCAGCAGAAAGTCGTCTTCCGCATGATCGATGGTGTAGAGAATCTGTTCCGGTGACAACCGGACATTGACGGTGTGCAGAACCGCGCCGAGCATCGGTACTGCGAAGAAGCATTCCAGGTAACGATGACTGTCGTAATCCATCACCGCAACGGTATCGCCTGCTTTGACACCCAGTTCAGTCAGGGCCCCAGCAAGACGACAGACGCGCTCACGAAATTGCTGATAGGTAAAGCGGAGCTGGTCCCGGTAGACGATCTCCTGCTTTGGATTGTTGACAACAGGGCCCTGCAGCAGGTTTTTGATCAGCAGGGGATAGGTATAGGCGGATGCGGTGCGTTGAATCAGATTGTCGGTCATTATTATCATCCTGAGCGGTAAAAAGTGTTGGATGCGGAAGCATCGATCTTGAATGACGCAGGATAGTTGATGCCGATGTGAGGTGCAAGATGAGAGTTCGGACAGGATAAGATCGGCCTGAAGTTTTATTGGGGGCCGAGACTGTCGCTTGAAAGTCGAATGTTATTTTGTAAGCTATCAATATATAGATAGATTTTGACAGGTAAGTGTTTGTGATTGTGATGGAGGTGTGATGAGTGCCATTGAGCGGATGAGCCAACTGTTCAGAAGCCGTCAGTCCGGGTGTCGGGCTTGCGGAGACTGCTGTCGTGAGCTGAGCTGGCATCTGCATGCGTCGGACCGTGATCTCGAACGCTGGCGGCGGCTCGGCCGCGATGATCTGCTCGCACGGGTGAACCGTCTGGGGTGGATCTGGACAGATCCGCTGACCAAGGAGCTTTTGCCCTGCTGCCCCTATCTGGTGAAGTCGGACGGCGGCACGCATCTCTGTGAAATTCACGAGATCAAGCCGGATATCTGCCGGTCCTACCCGACACAGGATCAGTACAATCTCTGTCTGAACGGCGTCTACCTCGGCCCCTCTCTTTTGTCGTAGCCTAGTGCCCGTCGAGCATACGTCCCAGCCCGCCGAGGACGGAGCCTTCGCCTTTGTCCGAACCGCCGGTTCTGGGGGCGTGGGCGATGATGCGATCGGCAAGCCGGCTGAACGGCAGACTCTGCAACCACACACGGCCAGTGCCACTTAAGGTCGCCAAAAACAGACCCTCTCCACCGAAGAACATGCTCTTGAGATTGCCGGCGCGTTCGATACCGTAGTTGACCCCCGGCTCGAATGCTACCAGACAGCCGGTGTCGACCCGCAGGGTTTCATTGTTCAGTTGCCGTTCGATGATGGTTCCGCTGGCGTGGACGAAGGCCATGCCGTCGCCCTGCAGGCGTTGCAGGATAAACCCTTCGCCGCCGAAAAATCCGGTCCCGAGCCGACGCTGAAAGGCGACGTCCAGTTTTGTTCCGTAGGCGGCACAGAGGAACGAATCTTTCTGGCAGAGGATTTCGCCACCGAGGTTGGCCAGATTCAAGGGAATGATTTTGCCCGGATAGGGCGCGGCGAAGGCGACGTGACGCTTCTGTACGCCGCGGTTGGTGAAGTGAGTCATAAACAGCGATTCGCCGGTCAGGACCCGTTTTCCGGCGCTGAACAGCTTGCCCATCAACCCCTGATCCGCCTGAGACCCGTCGCCCATCCGTGCCTCGAAGTCGATGTCCTGCTCCAGGTAGTTCATGGCGCCGGCTTCGGCGATGACGGTTTCGTTCGGGTCCAGTTCAACCTGGACCATCTGCATATCGTCTCCGACGATGGTGTAATCAACTTCGTGACAGCGCATATTTTCATTCTCCCTGAGTCGTGACAGGTACGCGCCCGCTATTCGCAGACGTGCCGTTTGCTTAGCTCTTCTTCCGACATCTCGGGGGCATCTGCCGTGAGGCTGATGCCGCTGTTGATGACGTCTTCGCCGAGGGTTTCGAGCAGTTTGAGGAAGTTCATCGTCAGGTAGGGGTTTAGCTGGGTTCCGGCCAGTTCGAGCATCAGTCCGCTGATTTTGGCGAAGTCCCACGGTTCCTTGTACGAACGGCGTGTCCGCAGTGCATCGAAGGTATCGGAGAGCATGGTCATCTGGCTGCAGAGGTTCAGCGTCCACCCTTTGGGAACTTTTGGATAGCCGGTCATGTCGTACTTCATGTGGTGTTCGTAGGCGGTGCAGATCGCGACCTGGGGGATCCCTTCCTGGTTCATCAGGTACTGGGCCCCCCGGGAGGGGTGTCGTTGCATCTGCTGCCATTCTTCATCGCTGAGTTGGCCCGCTTTGTTGATCAGCTCCGTATCGATGAAGATTTTTCCCGCGTCGTGCAGCATCCCGGCGATGCCGACGTCGTGCAGCAGCTGTTCTTCGAGGCCGAGGGATGTGCCCTGCGCCAGGTTGAGGATAGCGACGTTGATGGAATGGGTGAAGGTGTATTCATCCTCCAGTCGTAATGGAACCAGTGCCAGCAGGGGGTTGGCCTCCTGCTGAAAGGCCGACACGAATCCGGCGATAATCGACGAGACGTTGCGGATATCGAGATCGCCCTTGTCGCCGATCACATCGTAAAACTCGTTAATGCTCTGCAGCTCTTCGTCGGACAATTCTTCAAAACGGGAGATGGGACGGATCGGTTTCCAGTCGTCTCTGGTATCCACCTCGCCGTAATCGATGTGGGGGGTGGCGGTGAGAAAGATCTCGGCCCTTTCCCGACCGACCGCAACTTTGAGAAGTTGATCGATTTCGTCGGGGGAGATCCCGGCGCTGAAGCGCAGGTAGCCGATATTGCGGGCGTAAAAGATGCGGGCAAACCGTTCGTTATGGGGGGTCCTCTCTAGCGGCTTGCCGTCGTAGAGCAGATCGTTCTTAACGATCATGAAGGTCAGCTCGGGCTGCTGGGCGAGAAGCCGGTCGAAGGTTTCAGCGATACGGGGGACTATCTCGCGGACCTGACGGTGGCTGGTCGAATAGAGGGTCGCTGCAGACAGAGCCGAGGAAATGAGGTTAAGCAACTCCTGGATGGATAGGCGGTCGATGGTGGCGTGCATCAGGATTCCTCCTGCGTCATTTTTTTCAGCAGAGAACGGGCCTGACTGGCAGTTTCTTCGGTGCCGTGGTCGATCTGCTGACGCAACAGGGTACTGACCTGTGCAGCAGGGTAACGCCCGAGGGCTTTGACGATCTCTATTTTAAAGCGGTTGTAGAGGCTGGCTTTAAAGAAATGGGTCGCACGGAGCATTTCGGAGAAGACCACCAGCGCCTGGGGATTTTTCTGCTCGGCGAGGGTTTGGACCAGCGCCTTTTTAATGTCGAAGTCGAAGCTGAAAAGCTCTTTTTTCTTCAACATTTTCAGCAAAATAGCGGACAGCTGCGGGTTGGTGCTGAGCTGGCTCATGGTGATGGCGTGCAGTACATCCTGCCGATTGCCGGAGGACAGGGTGCTGACCAGCTTCTTGAGGGATTCGTCGTCCCGCAGCATCAGGCAGGTTTTTAACGCTTCCTGCCGGACTTTCGCGTGTCCGCTATGGAGCAACGGCCGGATCTGCGGCAGCTTGTCTCGCGCACCGAGCTCGCCGAGCAGAATCAGCATATTGCGCTGCACGAACCAGCGGTCATCGCCGAGGAAGGGGACCGCGTAGTCCGCCGCCTGTATCCCCATCTTTTTGAGGCAGTTCAGGTAGAAAAAGCGGATGCTGCGGTCGTCCTCTTGGATCGTCAGGTCTATGAGCGGTCGCGCAAACGGCGCACCGATCTGTGCGATCACTTTTGCAATCAAGGGATGGGTGTCACGCCCGAGGCGCGAGACATCCCTGAGAACCTGTTCGGTGAAGGTTTTGGGCAAGAGCGCTATAATCGCCTGCGTTTTCGGCGCGTCTTTGTTGGCCAGGCAAGTGCGGCACAGGTCGAGCAGTGCGACGTAGTTGCCATGGTCGAGATGAAACTGCATGGCGTTGGCCAGCTGGACGTGAAGGCCTTCGAGATAGATATCGTCAGGATCGTTTTCAAGCAGATGCAGGGTGAGTCGGGTCATCTGCGCTTCCATCTCAAAATCTTCCAGAGATTGTTTTAGCTCTTGAAGTTTTTTATTTAGACCGGGCGGGGTCTGCTGGTTTGTCAGGACCTGCATCAGCGCCTGCTGATAGCGGCTTGGAACATATTTTTCGAATTCGTCCGGACGGAACAGTTCCCGGATTTTTTTTGCAGACTCTTGCTGATACCTGCTGTGCTGCTCCAGCTCTTCGTCGCTGACCAGCTTGCGGGTGCTGGCCAGTTTGCTGATCAGAGACATGACTACCGGCGGTGCATAGCTCTGCTGCTCGGTGGATTGGCGAAACACATCAAGGATGACCTGATCGGAGAGGCCGTTGAAAAAATCTTCGGCATACTCGGTGGCCATCTGAAGATTACTGATGCCGTTAAAGACGGTGTTGCGTAGGTCCTGATCGAGGGTGTTGACGAAATCGGCGAGGTTCAACAGCGCGGCGGTCTTTGCGGTTTTGATCTTTTCACGCTGCATGCTCGCAACATATTCGGCGAGGTCACGGGTCAGCGCTGTTTTTTGTTCGTCGCTACAATCGGCTAAAATTTCGTTGACCTTCTCCGCAAGGGATCTGGGAGCCGTTTCACCGCTGGCGAGTGCTTCCAGCTCGATACCGGTGAGGGAATTGAAGACCGAAACCGCAAATCTGTTCCACAGGTCTTCGCTGGCTCGCAGGTCGTCGATCTGGTCCTGATCCGCGTCGGTGTTAAGCAGCCGAAAGTCGTTTTCGGACATCTCCGTCACGGTTATTCCGACTACACCGCGGTTTTGCAGGCAGGCACCGAGTCCCCCTTCGTCCCAGGTGTCGGCGGTTTTGCCCAGAATCAGACGGAGAAAGGCATAGAGCGAGGGCCGTGTGAGTTCGTCAGAGAGGGTAAAGGAAGACATGCCGTGCTGAAACAGCTGGCGGGCAAAGCGGCTGAACAGCTGGTGCTTGGGGTTGAGCTTTTCACCGGCAAAGAAAAAGCCTTTTTTGGAGACGGTGAACAGCAGCTCGATCTGTTGCTGCTGGGCTTGGGCGATTTTGTCGAAAAACAGGGCCGTCGTGGTTTCGACGACGGTGTTCCCTTCACTATAGAGACTCAGATGCTTGCACAGCAAAAACATCGTGTTGAGGATGTCTTCCGCGCGCGCCACCGGGTCTGTTGTGTCCTGATGTTGCATGCCGACGTCCTTTGAGGTCAAAGAAGGCAGGGTTGAAGTGATGTGCCATTGAAGAAATGCTGAAAAAATAGCAGAGAATCAAGAAAAAGTGTAATGATTTTAAAGATGAAACGGCCAGCGGCCGCCGCTGTTATGGTGCAGCCGTGCCGCGCACACCGAGAATATGGCAGATCGCATAGGTCAGGTCTGCACGATTTAAGGTGTAGAAATGGAAATTGTGGATGCCGTGGGTGTAGAGGACCCGGCACTGTTCGGCAGCCACCGTTGCGGCGACAAGTTTGCGCGTCTCCGGATCGTTGTCCAGCCCATCGAACAGATCGCCCATCCACGGGGGGATCGAGGTGCCGCACAGCGACGAGAAATCCTGAACCCGGCGGAAATTTGTGACCGGGAGGATGCCGGGCACGATCGGGATGGTGATTCCTGCTGAACGGGCCCGTTCGTGAAAACGGAGAAAGATCTCGGTGTCGAAGAAAAACTGGGTAATCGCCCGGGTCGCGCCGTTATCGATCTTGCGTTTCAGATTGTCCAGGTCCGCGTCCAGGCTGGCCGCCTGTGGATGTCCCTCCGGGTACGCGGCGACGCTGATTTCGAAATCGGCGACCTGCTTCAGACCTTTGATGAGGTCTGCGGCATAGGCATATCCCTGTGGGTGGGGGCGATAGATCGACTGTCCGTCGCTGGGATCGCCGCGCAGAGCGACAATGTGGCGCACGCCGTCCTGCCAGTACTGACGGGCGATCTCATCGATCTCTGTGCGGTCAGCGTCCACACAGGTGAGGTGGGCTGCCGGGCGCAGGCCCGTTTCCCGGTTGAGGCGCGCCACGGTCGTGTGGGTGCGCCTTCGGGTGGAGCCACCGGCACCGTAGGTGACCGAGACATATTCAGGGTTTAAGGGTTCAAGGCGCTTGATGGCGGTCCAAAGATCGGTTTCGGCTTTTTCGCTGTTGGGGGGGAAAAATTCAAAAGAGACCCCGACATCGGTCGGCAGAGGTGTGGCGACGGTCAGGCTCATGATCCCGCCAGGGTCAGGTTGGCGGTATCGACAAGGTTACGGCGATTATCTCCCAGATAGGGAGGCCCGCCCATGCCGCGGATACGGTCGATGCCGATCGTAACCCAACCGTCCATCCGTTGGAACTGGCTGATTTTTTCATCGGCGAGCAGTACGGATAACTGTTCGGGGAGCACCTTGGCTCGCGAACCGTTGCGGTAGATGACCCTGATCTTAGGTGTGCGGCTGAACCAGTTCACATATGCCTCCGGCAGCAATGGCGGTGGGATCGAACAGAGATGATACTACATGTTTAAACGCATGATGAAAAGAAGGATTTTCTAGAGCATTGATGGGGAAAGGAGACGCTCGTATCACCCCGTATTGGCAAATGATAGTGTCCTGGCCGGCTGCTGAAAAGACAGAGTCTGCTAAAATTTAAACAGTTGCTTTGAAGCGATGGTCTTTTCGATCTGTCTCTGTGTCATTATTCTCTGGAGTGTGCCATGAACGATGTGATCCCCCGTTATCTCCCGCCCGATTTTCAGATGGACGGTCTCTGTGATGCACCGGCGGTGAAGACGGCCCTCGCGCCGGGGGACGGTGTCGTTCCCGATAATTATCACGGCACGTCCAATCATCCCGAATATGTCCATCTGGGAGGGGGGGAATGGATTCTGGCCGCCGAAAGTCGCATGGATTCGGTTCTGGTGCTGCGGGACACATATCTCGAGGTAGTCGAAGCGCGCCGGGTTCGGCAGGGGGATCCGGTGGTGATCGGTAGGACGGAGAACGGCGAAGAGGGGATCTATGTTCATGTCCATGGGTTTGACCCAGCCGAAGATGCTGTGGCCGATAAATTTACTTTTCGAACCCGAGGCACCCGTGAAACCCCTTTCTCACGCTCTTATGACGATCTGTACTCGGTCCTGCGTCACGACCGGGACCACGGTCACATCTCCTGGGTTCTGGGGCCGGCGGTGGCTTTTGACAAAGACAGCCGCGATGCCATGCAGGGCTTGATCGAGACCGGTTATTGCCATGCCCTGTTGGCGGGTAACGCGCTGGCCACTCATGACCTGGAGGCGGCGTACTTCAGGACCGGTTTGGGACAGAATATCTATACCCAGCACCTGCAGCCGATGGGGCACTATAACCATCTCGACATTATCAACAAGGTGCGTCAGGCCGGCTCGATTCCGCAGGCGATCCGCGATCTGGAGCTGCAGGACGGGATCATCTATGCCTGTGAAAAACAGAAGGTCCCCTATGTACTGGCGGGCTCGATCCGCGATGACGGCCCGCTACCAGAGGTGATCTCCGATGTCTATCGCGCTCAGGATGCGATGCGTGCCCATGCCCGGAACTCGACCACCGTGATTGCGCTGGCGACGCAGCTACATTCCATCGCGTTTGGCAATATGGTGCCGAGCTATCGGGTGATGCCGGACGGAACGGTGCGGCCGGTGTTTTTCTATATCGTCGATATGTCGGAGTTTAGCGCTGACAAGCTGGCCAATCGCGGATCGGCGCAGGCGGTCGCCATTCTCACCAACGTACAGGATTTTATGATGAACCTCTGGAACAATTTGAAACCGTAGGCGGGGCAAAGGAGCGGTTTATGGATAAAACGATCCGGATCATCGGTGTGCCCATGGATCTCGGGCAGGCTCATCGTGGCGTCGATCTCGGACCGGGCGCAGTGCGTTACGCGGGACTGTCGGCACGTTTGAGAGCCCTTGGCTACCGGATCCACGATCGGGGAAACCTGCCCGTTCCGGTCCGCGATTCCTTGCCCGCTGATGAGCAGGAACCCTTTCTCTCTGCAATTTCTCGGGTGTGCGCAGACGTGTATCAGGCCGGTTGCGAGGCCGTTGCTGATGGATGCTTGCCGATTTTTCTGGGCGGGGATCACTCGATCTCGATCGGCACCATAGGTGGGGTGACAGATCATGAACCGTGCGGCGTGATTTGGGTCGATGCTCACGGCGATTTCAATACACCCCGGACCTCACGTTCGGGGAACATCCATGGTATGCCACTGGCGACACTGCTCGGCAGCGGCTTCGATGAGCTGGTTGATGTCGGCCGGCTTGGAGCCAAAATAACCCTCCGCGATGTGGTGATGATCGGTATCCGTGATCTGGACGCCGCCGAACGCGAGCGTTTACGTCTGAGTGGTATCAACATCTTTACCATGCGCGATATCGATGAACTGGGGATGGCGCAGGTCACCCGGGCGGCCCTCGAGCTGCTCGGACATCACCGGCGTCTTCACGTCAGTCTCGACCTCGATGGGCTCGATCCCCATGAAGCACCGGGGGTCGGTACGCCGTCACCGGGTGGTTTGACTTACCGCGAAGCCCAGTTATTGATGGAGATTATCGCCGATACCGGCAAGGTCAGTTCGGCGGATCTGGTTGAAATCAACCCGATTCTCGACCACGCCAACAGCACCGCCCGCATGGCTGTTGATCTGGCAGTGTCATTGTTCGGCAAGCGGATTCTGTAGATAAAAAGAGCGGCCGTTCGGGTAGGCCCCGGCGGCCGCTCTTTTTCGTACAGGCTGTCTGGTTGTTGTTACTGGGCAGCTTTACGCGCCGCGGCGAGCCAGCCATCCCATTTTTCTTGGTTTTTCGCAATCCATGCTTTGACGTGACGATCGATATCTTTCGTCGACTTTTCACCGTCCTGCATCATGGTGTTCTGCTCGTTGATGTCTGCCAGAGGCAGGGTGAACTGTTTGAAAAACTCTTTAGCTGCAGGGTTTTCAGCCAGAAACTTTTTGTTAGCAACAACCTGAATGTCGGCCACGACAAATCCCAGTTTGACCGGATTGCTGACTGCACCGACCACACCACTGACAGTCAGGCGTTCGACCTGCGGCTTCTGCGCTTCAGTTGGAACAATTTCAGGTACGTTCATCCAGACCACATCTTTGCCGGGCTTAAACTTAAAAATGGTCCAGTTCGGCGCCCAAGTGTAAAAGAAGGCGGGCTTGCCCGACTGATAACGTGCCAAAGCGTCGGCCATGCTGGCCGAATAGGCTGCCTTAATGGGGGTGATGTCGTCTTCAAGACCATAGGCTTTAAGGTGATGAGCGATGGTTCCTTCGCATCCCCATCCGGCCGGACAGGCGGTCAGGTCGGCTTTTCCGTCGCCGTCGGCATCGAAGGCCTTTTTGACTTCAGGGCGTTTGAAGTCGGCAAGGGACTGGATGTTGAACTTTTCCACTTCTTTTTTCGATACCAGATAGCCTTGAAGTCCACCTGCCTTGACGACATAGCCGACTTTTTCACCTTTTTCATAAAAGTTATCGGGCATTTGTCCGTCATGAACGGGGAACCAGCCGTTTGTCCAGTAATCCAGGTCTCCAAGTGCGAGAGCTTGGTAAAAGAGAGGGTTGGTCAACTCTTTTGGCTTTTTGACGTTGTATCCCAGCTCTTTCAGGCCTTCACGGACCAGGGCTTCTTGAAAATAGCCGGTATTCCAGGTGGCTCGGGCGGGCTGTACCTTGACCCCTTTGCCGGGTTTCTGTTGGTCGGCCAACGCGGGCATCGCCAACGATAATAACAACAGAATAAGCAGTACGTGTTTCATGGATCTCTCCTCTTTGTTTGGTAATGGGATTAGAAAAACAGTTACTTCTGAGCAAATCCTTGCGTGATGCGATCAAGAACCATAGCCAGCAGGACGATCGATAGGCCACCGATGGTTGCGAGCCCAATTTCCAGAGTATTTAATCCTTGAACGACCGGGTTACCAAGCCCGCCAGCGCCGATCAGCGCAGCGATAACCACCATTGACAGCGCCATCATAATCGTCTGGTTGAGCCCGGCCATGATTGACGGAAGCGCAAGTGGGAATTGAACCTTGTGTAGTACCTGCCAGGGTGTTGCCCCGAAGGCGATCGCCGCTTCGACCAGTTCTGGATGGACTTGCCGGATACCGAGGCTGGTGAGGCGAATTATCGGTGGCAGGGCAAAGACGATCGTGGCGAGGATCCCCGAAACCGTGCCGATACTGAACAGCATGACCACCGGAACCAGATAGACGAACGCCGGGGTGGTTTGCATCGCATCGAGGAAGGGGCGCAGCAGCATTTCGAAGCGATCGCTGCGTCCCGACAGAATTCCGAGGGGGATACCAACGACAGCGCAGAAGACCACAGAACAAATGACCATCGCCAGCGTTGTCATGGTGTCTTCCCACAGGCCGAGGTAACCCACCAGCAGAAAGGTCAGCACGGTAAAGACGGTGACGCGCTTGCCTGCGTAGCGCCAGGCGGCGACAGCAAAGAACAGAATCACCACAAAGGGGGGCAGGGCGGCAAACAGCCACTCCAGGCTTTCCAGACTGATTTCGACAGGGATCTTGATGATCTGAAAAAACTCGCGGTAGTTCAGGACCAGCCAGTCAACAAGGCTCTGGACCCATTCGTCCAGAGGGATCAGTTGTTCGTCAAAATTAAAAATTCGCATCGGTCAGTTCTGTCTCCGTATCTTTAACGTTGTTCCGCTGTGTCGGTGGCGTCTTCGGTCTCTGTGCGGTGCAGGGTGCGTAAGAACAGGTTTTTGGATACCGCACCGCGGTACTCTCCGCTATCGTTGAGGATCGGTAACGCCCAGGGGTGTGAGGCCACTTCGGGGAGGATGTCCTGCATCGAGTCATCGACATGGGCGGGGACGACTTCCGGCAGGTACGCTGCGGTCAATTGCTGTGGCTGGTTCGGACTATCGATCAGATCCCGCAGGCTGTCCGCTGAGACGATCCCTTGAAAGATCCGGTTGCTGTCGACAACATAGCCATAGTCACGATCATTTTTGATCAGCCTCTGCAACGCAGCACGGGGGCTTTTCCCATCAGTCATGACGATGGTGACTTGGGTGTCGCTAGCGATATCGCCAGCGGTAAGGATGTTGGTGGGGTCGACCCCGCGGAAAAACGCGCGGACATAATCGTCGGCCGGATTTTGCAGGATCTCTTCCGGGGTGCCAACCTGAACGACCCGCCCTCCTTCCATGATGGCGATCCGGTCGCCGATACGCATCGCTTCATCGAGATCGTGGGAGATAAAGACGATTGTCCGCTTCGCCTTGGTCTGTAGTTTGAGCAGTTCGTCCTGCATCTCGGTGCGGATCAATGGGTCAAGGGCCGAGAACGCTTCGTCCATCAGCAGGATGTCGGGATCGACCGCCAGGCCGCGGGCCAGACCGACCCGTTGCTGCATGCCTCCTGAGAGCTCATCCGGCATGCTCGCTGCCCAGGCGTCAAGCCCGACCTGTTCCAGCGCCTGCAGGGCACGTGTTTCGCGGGTCTGTTTGTCGACGCCGTCCATTTCCAGCCCGAAGGCGGCATTCTGCAGCACGGTCATGTGCGGCATCAGTGCGAAAGATTGGAAGACCATGCTCATTTTTTTGCGGCGCATTTTGACCAGCTGATCGTTGTTCATGCTGACGATATTTTCATCATCGATGAACACCTGCCCGGAGGTCGGTTCGATCAGGCGGTTGAGCATCCGCACCATGGTCGACTTTCCGGAACCGGACAGGCCCATAATGACAAAGATTTCGCCAGTATGAATATCGAAGCTGGCGTCCTGAACGCCAACGGTTGTTTCGGTTTTTTCAAAAATTTCTTCTTTACCCTGTCCCTTTTTCAGCAGTTCCATCGCTTTTTTCGGGTGTGGGCCGAAGATTTTATACAGATTTTTGACAGATATTTTGATGGAAGAGTTCACTTTATGTCCTGATAACAATATGTTAGGAGTTTTTTTGTCTGATCGTCCTGCGCGTAGAACGAAAACAATAAGCGCGAAAAAAAACGCGATTAATGACAGGTAGCCAACGGCGAAGAGAGAGGTCCTCTGCAGTCAGCAGCGGCCTGAAGGTGCGTAAAATTAGTTTTTTAACGGGACAGAGCGACCCGCGACTCGGTTCAGCAGGACCTGCTGGACCAAGCGCTACTCTGAATGATAAGGGGGTCTGCGAAGCATCACACGGGGCAATGTTCTTGACGACGCCCTTGCGGGACAGGGTCGGAACACCCAGGCAGGGTGCCGCCCAGCCTCACCACACTACTAGAGATGGGATGCCGATGTCAAATGTCGCTTTTTATAGGGTGCAACGTTTGATTTTCAGCGCAGAAATTTCTGCAGCTGTGGCTCAAAGATCGACCAGACCTGCTTTTCCAGCTGCGCGGTAAACTCGGCAGAGGTGATATTCGGCAGCTTGATGTGCGGATTGGGGACGTTGTAGACCTCCGCTGGCAGGCGGAACTCTTCTTTGGTGTAACCCTGTTGAAACTCAAGGGCCATGCCGCGCAGAAAGGCTCTGTGGACGGCGGCACGGATCTCTATCGGTGACAGCTGAAGGCCGAACTCACTCTTCAGGCAATCGACCACCATGTCGGTGCCGACCCCCTTGGTGATGTCAAAAAATTTACACAGACCGATCATGTCGAAACCGACAATCTGGAGTTTGTCTTCGGTAATCCCGGCCACCCAGGATTCGACATCCGATTTTCCTTCGCGGGTCAGCAGCCCGTAGGTGCCCATCGACATGTGTCCACCGGCAATGGCCCAGGCATATCCGGGGTTGGTTTCCGGCTGGTAGGCAGCAATTTCAAGGCCCTTGACGTGGTAGGCGTAGTCGGTCTCGCCGAGGTGGCGGGACAATCGCATCGACCCCTGACCGATCTCCGGGCACAGACCGTTGGCGGTCTGCTGTGCCAGTTCATAGATCTTTTCAAAATCGCCGAAGGTCGCGCCGTTGAGGATCGTTGCCTCGGGGTGGCGCTCGTTGTAGGACAGCACGTAAGACAGGGTAACGCCGAGGGATATGGCGTCCATGCCGGCGTTGTCCCCCAGTTGAATCAGTCGGGCCGCTTGACCGGCGTCGTGCAGGCCGAGGTTGGTGCTCAGCAGGTTGAGGGGTTCGTAGTCGAATTTGGCGAGAAACTCCCCCTTGCTGCCGTCGGGATTTCTTGTCGAAATGTTGTTGTGGCAGGTGATGCCGCAACGGTAACAGGCTTCAGATGCGATATGATACGTGGGCTCGACGTTGTCGCGGAACAGTTTTTCCGGCAGGTCATTGCCCTGCGGGCGAAAGTTGTTGACCGGCACCGCGTGGAACGCTTGTAAAACATCGTAAGCCGCCCAGGTTCCGCCGCCCCCGCCGCGGCTGATCGGTTGAATACGCGCGGAACCTCCACCGTTAATGACGTTGAGGTGAGCGGCTTTGACTTCTGGGCTCAGTTGTTTGCGTTTATCAACGCTTTGCGCCACGATCGCCAGCACATTTTTGTAGCCCATTAGGCTCCCCATGCCACCCCGTCCGGCGAACCGGCATTTGTCCTCACCGCTCTTGAGTTGATTCTCCGTTGACAGCGCGACGGCGCCCATGTAGACGGTTTTCCAGTTTTCACCGCCCGGGCCGATAGCGGCGAAATGGGCGTTGTCGTATTCCTTCTGCAGGATCATGATCTTGTCGTGAGTGGAGAGTCCGAGCAGGTGCTGGGCCGGTTTTGTTTCGATCGATGGCCCATCGGGCGTTTCGCGGATCACGATGTAGATTGGCGTATCAGAGCGTTTTTCGAGAATCAGTTCATCGAGTCCGGTCCACTTGAATTTGGCGCCGAACTTTCCGCTGCCCGCTGACCACATCGCCGCTGGCAGGCCCGCTTTTGACCCTTTGATCGGGCTGTAGCCGGAAAAATAGGTCCGCATGCCGGTCATGACGCTGCTGCCGGTGAGCAGTCCGGTGTTGATGATCAGTGGGTTTTCGTTGCAGTAAGCGGTCTTGATATCGCGCAGGGCCAGGTCTTGAAATGACCGTCCGAAGCCTCCGAGAACATCCTCAAGGTTGCGGCAGGGGACGTCTCTGGTCTCTTGCTGTCCCGTGGATAGATCGAGGACGCAGCGGGTGTAAAGAATCTGTTCGGGGTGAGCGGCGGGGTCGGTCGTTTCTATACGCATGAAGGCCTCCACGGATGGTCGATTTGTCGTCGGAAAGAGTACATGAATTTCGTCCCGGCCTCAACCGAGATGCGTGTCGCCGTGGACTCTTCGATTTTTTCCGTAAACCGTGTATGCTTCAAAATCTGTTGAACACGACTGTTGGAGATCTTCTTGTGCGTTTGCCTGCCCCTCTGATAAAAGGCCGCCTGCTGCGGCGCTATAAGCGGTTTTTTGCTGATATAGAGCTGGCCGATGGCACTATTGTGACCGCGCATACGCCGAATACCGGCAGTATGCAGCAGTGTGCCATTGCCGGTTACCCCGTGCTGATCTCTGCTGCGAACAATCCCAAACGGAAACTGCGCTACACCCTCGAACTGATCAAGGTCAAGGATCACTGGGTCGATACCCATACCCAGCGTACCAACCGGGTGGTCGAAGAGGCACTGAATGCCGGACGGATCGCCGGGTTGTCCGGCTATCGGCTCCGCCCCGAGTTTCCGTTCGGCGCAAGCCGGATCGATTTTCTCCTTGAAAGTGATTACGGCAACGTGCTGGTGGAGGTGAAAAATGTCACCCTGTGCCAACCGGAAGGGTGTGCCTGCTTTCCCGATGCAGTGACAACCAGGGGCCAGAAGCACCTCCTCGAATTGATGGCGGCTGTCGAACAGGGCTACCGCGCCGTGATCTTCTTTTTGGTTCAGCGCGCTGAAGCCGAGCGGTTCGCTCCGGCGGACCATATAGATCCCGCGTACGGGCAGCTGTTGCGCCAGGCCGTCAACGCCGGCGTCGAAGCGCTGGCCTATCGCACCGAGGTGACTTCTGCTGAGGTCACAGTCGGTCGGCCGATCCCGGTCGATCTGTCGTTATCGAAGGGGGAACGCTGATGCGCGCGGTGGGGTTGATTGTCGAATACAACCCGTTTCACAATGGCCACCTTCACCACCTTGTAGAGAGCCGCAGGCGTTGTGATGCCGAGGTGGCGGTGGCGGTCATGAGCGGCCATTTTCTGCAGCGGGGCGAGCCGGCCCTGTTCGACAAGTGGCGGCGCACCGAGTTGGCGTTGGCTGCCGGGGTCGATGTCGTTCTGGAACTGCCGTTTCCCTGGGCCTGTAACAGTGCACCGCAGTTTGCACGTGGCGCGGTGATGGCGTTAGATGCTTTGGGTGGCGGGGTGGATACGCTCAGCTTCGGCAGCGAAGCAGGAGAAATCGACGATCTGCAAACAACCCTGGCGCTGTTGTCGCGGCACAGTGACACCATTGCGCTGCAGACTGCCCGCCTGCTGCGTTCGGGAATGAACTACCCGGCGGCGCGGGCCAAGGTCGTGGCGTCGCTGCCGGATTCCGGTGTTGCCGCCGGTTTTCTTGAGCAGCCGAATAACATCCTCGGCCTGGAATACCTGCGCGCTCTTAAAGAGACTGGTTCGGCGATGACTGCGATCACCATCCCGCGGATCGGCGCGGGCTACCATCAACAGCAACCGGTCGATGGGATTGCCAGCGCCACCGGCATCCGTCACCTGCTGCGCCAGTGTTCGTCAGTGGATGAACTGGTTCCAGAGGAAATTGCGGCCAGCATCGATGCCTGGATGGAAGAGGGTGCCGACGTCTGCGAACAGAGATTGTTTCAGCTGCTGATCGGACGGATCAACCAGGGTGTGGAAACACTGACGGAGATTTATCAGGTCGATCATGGTCTGGAACACCGATTGATCGAAGCGGCCGATGTGGCGACGGACTACCGGCATCTGGTGGATGAGGTCAAGTCGCGCCAGATGACCCGCACCCGGATTCAGCGGACGCTCTGCTATCTGTTAAACAACGTGATGACCACCCGGATGGAGGAAATGCTGGCCCGCGGTCCGCTCTATCTACACCTGCTGGGCGCCTCCCGGCGCGGTGAGATGTTTCTGGCGCGGTGTCGAAAACAGACGTCGATACCGATTGTGGGAAACTATTCGCGTATCTATCAGATCCTCAAGAGATGTTACGGTTTGACCGGTCGGGACGCGATTTTGGCTGGCGAACAGCTGGCTCTCGAGCTGAAAGCGAGCCGCAACTACAGTGTGCTGATGCGTCAGTGGCGACAGAAACAGCGTAACCGCGATTTTTATGAGCCGGTGCGGCGTGGTTGAAGCCGTATGATCTGTCGATTTTAATGCAGTCGTGAGGACGACAGAAGCTGCGGGATAGCGGCGGCGGGTTGTGGGCGACCGCAGAAAAAGCCCTGCACCTCGTGGCACTGCTGCGCTCGTAAGAAATCCAATTGGGCCTGTTGCTCCACTCCTTCGGCGATGACGTGCAGGTTCAGGGTGCGGCTTAAGCCGATAATCGCTTCGACGATCGCCCTGTGACCGTGGTTTTCGGTGATATCGCGGACGAATTCCTGTGCAATCTTGATCCGGTCGAAGGGAAAGTTTTTCAGGTAGACCAGCGAAGAAAAGCCAGTGCCGAAATCGTCGATCGCCAGGTTGATGTGGCGGACCTTGAGGTCGGTGAGGGTGGCGATCGCATCCTGAATATGCTCCATTACCGTGGTTTCGGTCAGTTCGATTTCGAGCAGGCGGGGATCCAGTCCGGTCTGTTGCAGAACGGTTTCGATCATTTCGATGAAATCGGGCCGAGCGAACTGGCGGGCCGAAATGTTGACGGCGATGCGCAGCGGAGGCAGCCCGGATTGATGCCAGCGCACTGCTTGCGCGCAGGCCGTACGCAGCACCCATTCGCCCAGCGGAAAAATCAAACCGGTCTCTTCGGCGACGGGGATGAAGCGCGAGGGGGGGATGTCGCCCAGTGAGGGGGTGTCCCAGCGAATCAGGGCCTCAAAGCCAGTGATGCGGTTGGTGGATAGGTCGATCTGGGGCTGGTAGTGGAGGGTAAGGTCCTGGTTGTGCAGCGCGCGGCGCAGGTTGTTCTGAATCGACAGGTTTTCTCTGGCACGCTCGGCCATGTCGGAGGAAAAGAACTGGTACGTGCCGCCCCCTTGTTCTTTGGCGGCGTACATGGCCATATCCGCTTTGCGCAGCAGGGTATCGACGGTCTTTCCGTCCATCGGATAGATGGCGATGCCGATGCTGCCGGAGTTGAGAAACTCCTTCCCTTCCAGCAGGGTCGGCCGGGACAGTTCGGCGAGAAAGCGTCGTGCGAAGGTCGCTGAGTCCTCGTTGGAAAGAATCCCGTAGAGCAGCACGACAAACTCATCCCCACCCAGTCGGGCCACGGTGTCGACTTTACGCACACAACCGCTCAGGCGATCGGCGACCACCTTCAGCAGCTTGTCGCCGGCGTGGTGTCCGAGGGTGTCGTTGACCCACTTGAAACGGTCCAGGTCGATAAAGAGGACTGCAACCCGTTGCCCTTCACGAGCGCCCTGCGCGAGGTTCTGTTTGAGTCGATCGCGTAACAGGAAGCGGTTCGGTTTGCCGGTCAGTTGGTCAAAGTGGGCCAGGCGGTAGATTTCCCGGTCCGCCTTTTTCTGCTCGGTGACGTCGATTACCCCAGCCATGCTGCGCACGACATTGCCGTCGGCGTCCTTTTCGGAGGAGGCCGAGATCAGCACGTCGATCACCTCGCCGTTTTTCTTTACCATCTGGTAGGGGATGTCTCTGATATAGCCGAGGCGGAAAAACTGTGGCAGGTTTGTCTCTTCAGCGTCGCGGCGAGATTGATCGCTCAGGTAGTCGGTGAGTTTGGTGCCGATAACTTCGTCCCGACTGTAACCCATCACCTCGGTCCAGAAATCACTGATCGCCAGCAGGCGGCCGTGCCGATCCAGTGAGTGCATCATGATCGGGGTTTTGCGGTAGAGTTCGCGGTATCTGTCGCTATCGTCGTCGGAATATGGGCTGACCATGGAGTGCTCCCGCGGCTATTCCTCCTCATGGGGATGACAGCGTTGGAGGCACGGGGAGGATCTCTCCAAGTGTAGCAGAAGTCTCTGGCTTTTCAGGTTATTCGCCCAGGGTTGATCTGTATTTATCCGCAATGCCGTGTGTTTATCGATTGTTATTTTTCGATAATCAGGTTCGGCAACTCATCGGTGTCGTCTTTTCTGACGGGGAAATGCTCGGCGAGGAGTTCGCCGCAGATCTGAATTTCGCGGCACAGTGCTTCGCAGGCGGTCCCGTTTTTAATGCCGTTTGTGACATCCTGCACAAGCTTGTCCCAAGTGTCGGCCGGCACCCGGTCGTTAATGCCCTGATCAGCAAGGACCTGAACACGATGCTCAAAGAGTGAAATCATGATGAGGATGCCGGAGTTGTCACGGGTTTTGTGCAGCCCGTATTCGACAAATGCGACCACGGCTTTCTCTTTGACCTCGGCATCGATCTCTACGGCGGGGATCAGGTGTCGCTTGAGGGAAGGTGTGTGACGAATCAGGATCTGAAACAGCGGAGTGCTGATCAAAAACAGTGGCAGAAAGACCCATATCGACTCATTGCCAAACGCCCAGCTGAAGAAAATCGCAGTGGCCAGACCTAGTGTGCCGCCGCCGAACATTTCGGCGCGGGGGTAATCGTAGCTGGCGTCGACGACCAGCGGAACGATTTCGCCGCTGGTTTTCTGTTCGACCGCGCGTACTGCAGCTTCGATCTGCTGCTGTTCGTCGTGACTGAAAAAATGTTGTGCTGTGACCATGGACTCTCCTTGTACCTGATTATGGAGAAGGACGGAAAAACATCTTGGAGCGAACGAGCTACCAGCTGCCGCTCGAACCTCCACCTCCGAAGCCGCCGCCCCCACCGGAGAATCCTCCACCTCCACTGAAACCGCCGCCACCAAGGCCTCCCAGCCATAGGCCACCGCGATGGTAGCGACCACGTCGACGACCGCCGCCCAGCAGTGATAGCCCGGGGCCGAGAAACAGCAGCAGGGAGAGCGCTCCTAACGGGGATTTCTTTTTCTTGTTTCGCGTCGTCCCCGTCCCTTTGTATTCGCCGCGGACCGCCTGTGCCATCGAGACGATTCCGGCGATGATCCCGGCGTCAAAGTCGCCGTTTTTAAAGTGAGGGGTCATCTCCTGATCGATAATGCGGCCGGCCAGTAGGTCGGTCAGTGATCCCTCCAGGCCCGCACCCACCTCGATTCTGATTTTACGTTCCTGTTTGGCGATCAGCAACAGGGCACCGTTGTCTTTTCTCTGTTGTCCGATCTCCCAGCGTTCCGCTACCCGCAGGGAGACTTCTTCTAGCGCCTGACCTTCGAGAGACGGCAGGGTCAGCACCACAATCTGAGTCGAGTCGCTGCCTTCAAACTGCTGGAGAAACTGGTCCAGCTTGAGGCGTGTCGGTGCTGACAGCATCCCTGCCTGGTCATTGACGTAGCCGGTCAGCTTGGGGATCTCTAGCGCTGAGGCGCCGAAGGGCAGCAGCAGGACTAAAAAGAGTAGCAGACGAAACATGTTAGAAACTGACCTGCGGCGCCTGTGCGGCTCCGGCATCGGCTTTGAACGGTTCTTTCCTTTCCAGTTTCAGCAACATGCTGTTGGTCAGGTTGTTGGGGAAGGTGCGGATCGAGCTGTTAAACGTCTGGACCGCTTTGTTATAGCGCTGCCGGGCAACGTTGATCCGATTTTCCGTGCCCTCGAGTTGATGCTGAAGATCACGAAAATTCTGGCTGGCTTTGAGGTCCGGATAGCGCTCGGCGACCACCAGTAAACGTGACAGCGCGGAGGATAGTTGGCCCTGGGCCTGCTGGAATTGTGCAATTCCCCCGGCTTGTCCGAGCTGAGCGTTTGAGAGATTCACCTGTCCGACTTTGGCCCGCGCCGATGTCACTGCCGTCAAGGTCTCTTTTTCGTGGGCGGCATAGGCCTTGACCGTTTCGACCAGATTGGGGATCAGATCCAGTCGTCTCTGATAGGTGGCTTCAACGTCGGCCCATGCAGCAAAAACCGCCTCCTCATTCTGCTGAATGCTGTTGTA
>PKUC01000083.1 GCA_002868865.1 Desulfuromonas sp.
ATATCAGTGTCAACAAATGACCTGCTTGTTCCAATTATACGCGAAACAGACCAGCATGATAAAATCAAGCGGCCGAAGGGATTCAGTTTCACGCTCTCCGTTCATAAAAAAACGGGGCATGCGCCCCGCCTTTTGCTCCCCTTATAGAGGTGGACACGCCACCTGTTGATCACCCTCAGCCGAAACCAGATCCCGGCATCGGCCCGCAGCCTCCTCCGGCAGGCTGACCGGCAGAGGAAAAGACCGACACACTCCGCTGTGCCGCGCCACCACAATCGGGGCAGGGCATCTGATCTGTCGGGCTCGTCTTGATTTTTTCGAAGCTTTTACCGCAATTCGGACACGTATATTCATATATAGGCACTGCAATTCTCCTTCCATATAGACATATGAAATTACATATAAACTGTTTTCAACGCAAGCCAAAAGACTCTCTGCGCCCCCCTATTCATCCTGAACCGTTTCGTTGTACAATGAACTTAGGACGAGAGGGGCAGAAGGACGGAGACCCACCCCTTCCCTTGTTTTGTTCTCCCGGGGATAGAGGGCCTGTCCGCAGAAAGGAGAGCAGTCATGAGACACCTCGATTTTCAAGGCATGTGCGAACTGGTTGGTGACGGCGAAGTCATCTGGGTCGAAAACCAGACAAATCACCAGCAGGGACGAGTCACCGGATGCCACAACCAATTACTTGAGGTGAACGTCGAAGGACACAGCGAGACGTGGGAGCATGAGGTCTGCACCGAGATGACCCATGGGTTCAAAGTCGACTACGAAGAGACCCTGAAGCACCCGCATGAGTACGACAGCCACCTTGATTAGTTGGCGCTGTATTCCACAACGAACGGAAATGGGCCCACCCTTTAGGGGTGAGCCCATTTTTTTTGCGGTCGGTCTTGAGAGCATCGTATGCTCAGCTTTCCCAATCTTCCGCAGTAAACAGCGCTTCGGTGGAACCCTTACCGGGAGGAACCATCGGAAAGGAAAAGCAGTCGGGGTGCATGGCAACATCGAGCACCACCGGGCCGTCGATCTCCATCGCTTTTTTCAGCGCATTGGGCAGATCTTCCTTTTTATCAACCCGGATCGACTGAACTCCGAACCCCTTGGCGACAGTACAGAAATCGACTTCACCTTCGAGGTTGGTCGAGGCGAACCGTGACCCAAGAAAGACCTTCTGAAACTGACGGACCATACCGAGTTTGCCATTATTGAGGATGATACACTTGACCGGGATGCGGTACTGGGCACAGGTCGCCAGCTCCTGACAGTTCATCTGAAACGCCCCATCGCCATTGATGGCAAAGATCGGTCTCTGCGGATTTCCGACCGCAGCTCCCATCGCAGCCGGCAGCGCATAACCCATGGTGCCCAATCCGCCGCTGGTGATGTACTGACGCGGGCCGGAAAAGGGCAGGTAATTGGCCGCCCACATCTGCGACAAACCGACATCGGCAGCGACCACCGGGTTCTCTCCAGCCACAGCAGAAATCGCCTCCATCGCCTCGTGGGGGACAAGATAATCGGCCTGCTGGCGCGGCAAAGGGCCCTTCTCTTTCCAGCCCTCAATCTCCTTCAGCCACAGATCGTGCTGCGCCGGTGCCACCAGATCGATCAGGGTCTTCAGCGCCTCGGCCGCATCGCACACAATCGGCAATGCCGGGTTAACGACTTTTCGGATACTGGCCGGATCGATATCGAGATGGATAATTTTCGCCTTGGGCGCGAAGCTTTCGACCCGGCCGGTCACGCGATCATCAAAGCGGACGCCCACAGCGATAATACAATCACTCTCGGCGACCGCCATGTTGGCGTACCAGGCCCCGTACATCCCGAGCATTCCCACCGAAAGCGGTGAATCCGCATCCATCGTACCGATCCCCATCAACGTATGGACGACCGGAATCTGTGCCTTTTCGGCCAGAGTTCGCAGCGGCTCCGAACTGTTCGACAGGGTGACCCCGCCACCGACATAAAACAAAGGACGTTTCGCCTTATCGATCATCGTCGCCGCTTTTTTCATCTGCTTCAGATTCAGTCCGGGAGCATCCTGGTACCCTCGACGACTCACCGTCTCGGGAATCTCCGCCTTGGTCTTGGCGGCAAGAACATCGCTCGGCAAATCGACCAGTACCGGTCCGGGTCGACGGGTCCGGGCCACATAAAAGGCTTCGCGAATCACCCGGGCCAGATCTTTGACATCGGTCACCACGTAGTTGTGCTTGGTGATCGGCCTGCTGATACCGGTCATATCGGCTTCCTGAAACGCATCGTTGCCGATATCCGCCGTAGTGACCTGACAGGTCAGGGCCACCATGGGGACCGAATCCATAAACGCTGTGGCAATCCCGGTGACCAGATTGGTTGCGCCGGGACCGGAGGTCGTCAGACAGACGCCGACCTTGTTGGTCGTCCGTGCATAGCCGTCGGCAGCATGCGCCGCGCCCTGTTCATGACGCACCAGATAATGCTTGATATCTGGATCCTCCATCAGCGCATCGTGAACCAGCAGAGTGCGCGCGCCGGGATAGCCGAAAATGGTATCGACCCCTTCCAGCTTGAGGCATTCGAGAAGAATCTGAGCTCCGGTTTTCATTGTTCCTCCTTGTGCGTAAAAGAAAAGGCCGCGGGGTGAACCCTGCAGCCTTTTCTCTATTCAGAAAAGGGAGCGCAGGGTAGTGACCCGCGCTCCCTTTCGATTCATGCATGTGCCGAATCGAGGCAGCAGCGAGTCGTCAGATGACGACGACCACCACGGCTACGACCAGCAGCAGGTTGGTTATTAATAAGTGACGAAACATTGTTTTAGCTCCTTGATCGAGCAATCTAGCGAAGACCTTTTCGACTGTCAAGAAATTATCGCGCCCGAGGTCAACAATCCCCAGCCCGGCGCAACGGCGTCAATCGATTCAATGAATAAAGCGCTCCGCCATGGGGATCAAGCGCTGATAATCCTGGTGGGTTAAACTGGTGTGCCAATGGCCGCTCCACATTCCGGCCACAACGCCCCCGGCAAACAGCAGCAGCACCACAAGGGCAAAACTCCAACCGGGCAGTGGGCGCTTCCAGAGGGGCAAACGCATCGCCAGTGCCCCTTTTTCCGGACAGCTGCCGGCGCAGGTCAGGCAACCGGTACACTCCACAGACCAGACCGACGTTTTCTGCTGCACATCGATACGGGCAGGGCATGCGCGGCTGCAGGCACCGCAGGATGTGCAGAGGTCCTTATCGCGACCGATCTTCAGTGGGCTGAGAAAACTGATGATTCCCAGCAGCGCCCCGTAGGGGCAGAGATAGCGGCACCAGAAATTCTGATAAAACACCGACAGCACCGCCAGAACAAGAATCACACCGATGGCTAGCGGCGACATTCCGGTAAAAAAGTGCAACATCTTCACGTCGGCGATCGACCAGTAGGGAGCCTTCATAAATCCCCGGATCGCCATCAGCGGCATATCAAGAAAGATGATTTTGACAAAAAACAGCAGCAACGCGTATTTGCAGGTCCGTAAGACGACATCCAACCACGTCCAGACCCGGAAAGAGCGGCCAAACAGCTTCTGACCGATACGCCACAGGCTCTCTTCCAGCGCCCCAACAGGACAGATCCAGGAACAGAAGGATTTTTTGGCCAGCAGTGCCATCCCCATAAAGGTCACAAACAACACCAGCGCCGCAGGATGTACCACATCAAAATAACCGGACAACACCCACGCTTTTAAGCTGACCAGCGCACCGATCGGCAGAAACGCCTCAACACCCGGAGGACGCGGGTAGTAGGCGGTCTGCCCGCCGCTCTCGTAATAGCCGACAAACAGGCCGAACTGTACGCCGAGAAAAATGCACCAGAACAGAAATCCCCACTGGATCAGCTGCCGCAAAAGGGGGATTTTTTCGTTTTCCAGTAGTTTATTGAACAGAATCTTCATGTCGACAAGCGTGCCATAAATCAACGAAGGAAAACATGACGAAAATCAAAAACAGCGCTGACCTATCGTTCCCTCCAAACAGATCCTAAAACAGCTATGAGAACCGGAAGAGGTCAAAGCAAAAGGAGCGCATGACATATATCAACTCACAACAAAATCTCTATTTTCGACCCGTGTTTGTACTCGCGACACGGCCGTCAGGCTTGGGCCCGGCTGGCCGCCTACGACGTCTGGGTCGCCGTGGAACTTTCGTTTTTTCCGCAGCAGAGACGCCTTTAACCGGGGATGCCTTCTTCGGTTTGTTGCTGCGAGGCTTTTGTACCTGACGTGGAGGCGCGGCCGCTGTGTAATCGAAGCCCTCAACAGTGCGGCGCTCGATGGTGCTGCCGAACAATTTTTCGATCGCTTTCACCAGTCCTGATTCATCCGGGGCCACCAGCGTAAAGGCGTCACCGCTGCGGGCTGCTCGACCGGTACGACCGATGCGGTGGATATAGACTTCGGGCGTGTTGGGGATATCAAAATTGATAACGTGAGAAACCTGTGACACATCGATCCCCCGCGCTGCAATGTCCGTAGCCACCAGAATCTGAAACGTTCCGCTCCGAAATCCATCCAGCGCCTCCTGCCGACGATTTTGGGACAGGTTGCCCTGCAGCGATGCGGCAGTATAGCCAGCCTTTGTCAACTGCAAACCCAGCCTTTTGGCGCGATGTTTTGTGCGGGTAAAGACCAGCACCGAATTGGTATCGGTGTGTTTCAGCAGTTCCATCAGCAGGGCAGTTTTCAGGTGCTGAGCGACCGGGTACAGCGCATGACTGACCGTGGTCGCCGGAGCAACCGTGTCGACCTGCACCGTAATCGGTTTTTTCAGCAGTTCGTGCGCCAGTTTACGGATCGGAGGGGGCATGGTTGCCGAAAACAGCAGGTTCTGACGATTTTCAGGTAGATGGCCGAGGATACGACGGATATCGGGGAAAAATCCCATGTCGAACATCTGATCGGCTTCATCAAGAACCAGAACATCGAGTTTCGAAAGATTTATGGTCCCCTGACCGATATGATCAAGCAGGCGGCCCGGACAGGCGACAACGATTTCGGCACCGCTTTTCAACTTACTTTTTTGAGGGTTGATACTAACACCGCCGTAGATGGTGACGCTGCGTAGCCCCGTTTTTTCCCCCAGACTGGTAACAGCACCATGGATTTGCTCGGCCAACTCGCGGGTCGGGGCAACGATCAAGGCACGCACATATCCCCGCGGCCCTTCCATCAGCCGATGGAGAATCGGCAGAGCAAATGCTGCCGTTTTACCGGTCCCCGTCTGGGCAAGCCCCATCACATCTTTCCCGTCCATAACAGTCGGGATCCCTTTAGCCTGAATCGGTGTTGGTTCAATAAATCCGGCGGACTCAACACCAGAGACCACCTTGGGGTGTAATTTAAATTCTTTAAATGTCATGCGTTCCTATTCGTTGTCATACCGAAAAAAGTCACGGACGATCTCAGATCAGGTTCCGCCACTTTTTAAATTAAAAAGCAGGGATGAGTCAGCGTCTGTCGCCGGCTCATCCCTGCTTCAGCAATTGGTTCGACTAGATATTACCACAGGTCGTCACCTGCGAGAAAGTCGCAATGGAAAACGTCCCCCCCCTAATCGACAGTTTCGACCAAACTCTCGCAGCGCTCAAGATCACGAGCCAATTGCTTGAACGCTTTGGCATAGGTCTGCAATGCCAAATCCTTGTCGCCCCGACCGGCATAAATCTCCGCCAAGGCGATCAGCACCCGCGGTTGCGGCTTCGTCACCATGGCTGCATCTTCCAGCTCCAAAACGGCCACCTCATCCTTGCCCTGACTGTGCAGTGCCAGACCCAGTCCCGCTACGGCGGGGATACTGTCTTGATCCAGTTCGAGGGCTCGGACAAAAACGGCTTCGGCATCGACCCACTGTTCGAGCTTGAGCTGCAAAAACCCGATCTCGACCAGATACCCGACCGCGTCGGGCTGCAGCTCCGATGCCTTGCGAAATTCGTCGACGGCCTGCGGGTACATGCGACGCTTGACCATCACCCGCGCCAGTTGGGCGTGGTGGAGAACCTGTTTTTCCACAGCGGAAAGTTCGGGTTCCGCTTTCGTCGATTCTTCGAGGAGCTTTTCTGCGGACACTTCACCCAAGGCAACCCGCACCCAGCCCTCGAGGACGGTCCGCGCATCCCCTGAATAGGGCAGTTTTGCCAGCAGCGTCCCCTGCGCGTCGACAACCATTGCTGTCGGCATCATAAACACACCAAACAATGAATACGCGACACGCTGGGTGTCGTCGACAATCGGTAATTTCCCCTTGGCTTTTTTCACATCGGTCGCTTCACAACCGGATCGGTCGCTACATACTCCGTAAATCTGGACCTTGTCGGCGTATGTCGCCTGTAACTGGTTGAGCGATGTCAGCAGATCCAGCGCCCTTTGCCGCCGCGTTTCATTGTCGATGGCAAAAAACGCCAACACCGTCGGCTTGCCCTGCAGCGATGCGGTCGAAATCGGCTCCCCCTTGAGAGTCTGCAGAGAAAAAGCAGGAATCCCCTCACCTTCTTCCAGCCGGTGGACCAGCGTTTTTTCGACGATTTCCGGGGGAAGAGTACTGAGAAACTCCTCTTCGCTCTGATCGGCGCAGGCCGCAAAAGGCAACAGAAAAGTGCTTAATACGAGCAGCAGGGAAGCAGTAACGAGTGTTTTCATGGCGGGTCCTGCGGACAAAAGGCACGATGCCGGATGGCACAGCAAAAGACGTGTAGCGGGGTCAGAATACCCGTCAACAGCGATTAATATTTTACGGCCTTTTCACGGTCGTAACTCAGTGGACGATGACAGCCGACGGTGCAACCGCCACCGTTTTCGGTCACAGTGTAGTTGATCGGATAGCTCCAGCCCTTATTGCCGAACGGAATATCCTCGCGAATATGACGTTCCTGATAGCCTGCGTGAACTTCGTGACACGCTTTGCAGTTTCTGCCTTTTTCACGGTTGACGTGGAGAAAATGGAGATTCCGGTTACCGTTACGGAACTGGGTCTCCTTACTCCACTTATCCAGCGCGACACGATCATTATGGCAATCGAAACAGATCGCGTACTTCTCTGTCTCATACGCGGTATAGAAGGCCTCAGGGAAATCGTTGGTCAACAGTTTGAGGTGGCTTTCACCGTGAACCATATGACAGGCGGTGCAATCGTTGGATTCCACCGGCCCGTGTTTGAAGGGGCTTTCGACGACCAGATCCCCCATATCGAGGTGGCAGGCATAGCAGAGCTCACGCACCGGCGCCTTGAGCTGATATGCATAATTCGACGCATGAGGCGTATGGCAGGCGGTGCAATTGCCTTCGCGGACCGGCTTATGCGGAACCTTCGCGGTCAGAATCACCTGGGACAGTTCCGGGTTCAGTTCCATGTGGCAGGACAGGCAGGGTGCCGTCTGGCCAAGACCTTTCATGTCGAGGGTATTCTTCAGCTGATGGCGTGTCTCCGAGCCATGGGGCTCGTGACAGATGCCGCACCCCTCTTTGATCGGCTCGTGCACGTAGGTCCGGCTGAACTCCTCCTCGCGATCTTTATGACACAAAAAACAGAGGTCTTTTTCATCGGCATGGAGCAGGCTGGCATAATTGCTGGCGTGCGGGTTGTGACAGGCGACGCAATTGCCGGTCCCGACAGGGCCATGCAGGTATTTATGCTGACTGCGGTCGTCACCATGGCATTCACTGCACAATGCTTCCTGTGAGGTGCTTTTCAGCTGAAACTTCACCGCCGACTGGTGGGGATCATGACAGCCCAGACAATCTTCATCGAGAATCGGCTGGTGGATCGTTTCTCCCGTGAACATCTCACCTTCGTTGGAATGACAGCTGAAACACAGCTCCTGCCCGGCTCGAGCGACAAATTTGGGCTCGGTCGACCCATGCGGGTTATGGCACCCGGTGCAGCTGCCGACACCGATCGGGCCGTGCAGATATTTTTCCTGAGCGAACCCGTCGTGACAATCCTGAACACTGCAGGACGTTTCCGGCTTCAGACGTGTGTACGTCGGGGCACCCCGGCGGCGAAACATATGGCAATCTTCGCAGTTGGCGGTCAGGTCCTGATCGCCATGCAGAGTATAAAGATGATAGGGCTCGGGGATATCGCCACCGGCCTTGCCATAGAACAGATGGCGCTCCGATGTCACCTGACCGGAGGAATCGAGCACGCGAAGGATGTTCTCACCACGGGACAGCTTGACCCTGAAGGTGAATCCCCCTTTTTGGACCGCAATCTGCTCGCCGTCGAGCGATTTGCCGCCTTCGACCTGAACGACAACCTGTTCGGTGCCTTCGGGGACCAGACCAACAACACGAACTTTCTTTTCGGTCAGATAACTGTTGTCAGCAGGAAAAACCAACTCGGGAACATCGACAGCACCTGCAACCGCGGCATAAACACCCAGCAGAGCAGTGACAACGAGCAGGCGGGTAAGATATCGCATAGGCTAATCCTCAACCGAAAACATCAACAATAAACCAGTCGCAATTAAGCGTAACATCTCTACTTTGCACAACTATTCAAGCTTCAAGAGACTAGTGCAACTGTCCCGATTGAGTCAATCCATTTTTCCGCCGTCGGCGGCGTCTGGCGGCCGTTCCTAAGCATAAAAAAAGGCCCGACCGAAGAAC
This sequence comes from Desulfuromonas sp., assembly GCA_002868865.1. Taxonomy (GTDB): domain Bacteria; phylum Desulfobacterota; class Desulfuromonadia; order Desulfuromonadales; family Geopsychrobacteraceae; genus BM509. The sequence goes on from PKUC01000083.1 coordinate 8,637, forward strand.
TCGGTCGGGCCAGCAAAACACTCTTTTCAGCCCAGACTAGAAGGCCAGATCGTGAGCGACATTGTGACAATCGCCACAACTGGTAAACTTGGCCAGCATCTTGGCCGAGTGGGGCGCCTCGTGGCAGCTGGTGCACTCAGGAACCATCTTGTGGGTATCGACGTGACAGAAAGCACAGTCCAGAGCGCTGTGCGCAGCCTCACTGGCTTTCAGCAGATCAAATGCGTCGCCGTGACAAGCCGCGCAGTTCGTGGACGCTACGGTTTCATCGTAGGCAACCGGCATCGGCTTATGTGCCTGGTGGCACTGGGTACATTCGGTCTGCGCCATATCCTCAGCGTGAGGGTCGTGACAGTTGGCGCACTCGGGCACGTAACCGTGGTTGGTTTCGTGACAGGTGGCGCAGGACACCTCTTCATGCAGGGTCTGGCTGGTGGTCAGCTCACCGTAAACACCGTCGTGACAGGCGGCACAGTTCTTCGACTCGGTATCGCTGCCGTAAGCCACCGGCATCGGACTGTGGGCCTGGTGACATTTGGTACACTCGCTCTGAGCCATATCTTCGGCATGGGGCTCGTGGCAGTTGGCGCACTCCGGAATCTGTCCGTGGGTCGCTTCGTGACAGGTAGCGCAGTTGACTTCCTTGTGCTTGGCGACACTGATATTCAGGGTGCCGAACACGTCATCGTGGCACGATCCGCAATCCACCGAAGGCAGATCGGACTCGTAGGCGACTTCGAGGGGCTTGTGCGCTTCGTGACACTTGGCGCAATCGGCCTGAACCATAGTTTCGGCATGGGGCTGGTGACACTTGAGACATTCTGGAATCTGACCGTGTGCGTTGTGACAAGCAGTACAGTTCAGCGAAGTATGTACGCTGGGGAAACTTTTCAGCTTCTCGATCTGCGAATCGTGACAGGTCAGGCAGGGCCCGGTGATGTCTTTGGTCAAGACCAGATCGAGGGGGCGGTGCGGGTTGGCGTGACAAGTCAGGCAGGCATCCAGCTCAAAATGATCTTCACCGGCGTGGCACTGACCACACTCGGGAATGATATCCATGGCGAACGGCGCGTGTCCCTCGTGACACTCAGTACAGGTCACCGCATTCTTGTGAGCCATTCCTGCTTCTTCAATGGCCTTGGGGGCTTCCAGGTGACACTTGATGCAGTCGGACTCGGTCAGGTCGGCGCGCTCTTCGATCGCGGCCGAAGCAGTCCCGACCAGCAAGAGCAGACACCCCAACAGGGTCATCAGCAGAACAAATGGGGTTCTTCCAGCGTTCATGTTTCCTCCTTATGGTTCAAATAAAATGTGGCATCGGCTTAGATTTACTGCGAAAACCGGCGCACAAAAACGACTCCCATCTCACCGCCCGGACAACGAGCGGGCGACACAATAGCACGTTTTATAAAAGAAAACGAGAGATTCTCCACAAAATATTGATGGACAATCTCCCGTCTTGTTTTTTATTACAGCGACCCGAAAGCGCCTGCGGCGGCCTTCTCTTCGGCAGCAATGATCACTTTTTATACACTTCGACTGGATCGAACAGAGGATTGCTGTGCTCGACCCACTGGTCATTTTCCCATCGCACATGAAAACAGCTGCGATTACCGGTATGGCAGGCCGCAGGGCCATTCTGCTTGACCTTAATGACGACGGTATCGCGATCACAGTCGGTAAGGACCTCAACCACATCCTGCGTATTGCCCGACTCTTCGCCCTTCATCCAGTATTTATTACGGGTGCGGCTGAAAAACCAGGTTTTGCCGTCCCGCAAGGTATTCTCCAGAGTTTTTTTGTCCATAAACGCAACCATCAGTACCTCACCATTTTCGTGGTCCTGAATAATCGCAGGGATCAACCCACCCATCTTGTCAAAATCGATCTCGATCACAATAGCCTCCGGCAAGTATAAGTTAACGTCACAACTCAGATTTTATGCCACGCCCCCACAACAGGCGTCAATCTCTCTTCCTCGCGTTCCGCATCAGGTCAGAGAGCGGCAATCTTGCTGCCGGTTTCCGAATAGTGGTCACGGATGACCTGCTCGATCCGCCCCTCATCAAGAGACCTGACCGCGTCGGCGATCGCCCTGTGTCGTCCACCGATTTCAGCCACGCTGTAGAGCGTCCCCCAGTGTTTATAGAACAGGATATGGAGCTTCAAACTCAGGCGGTTGGTATAGTCCAGCAGCTGGGCGTTGTCGCAGTGGCTGATCAGCAGATCATGAAACTCTCCGCCCGTATCGACCACCAGTTTGCGCTCGCCGCACCGCGCCGCGTCCTCCATCCGGTCGACCAGATCATCGAGACTCGTCAGTTCGGCGGCGGAAAATTCGGAACAGGTCGACATCACCACGTAGCCTTCCAGGACACCGCGGGTCGAATAGCTGTCAACGATCTGCTTCGGCGTCAGCACTGGAATAAAATTGCCAACCTGCGGGCGATAATCAACCAGCCCGTTCATGGTCAACTCCTGCATCGCCTCGCGAATCGGCGCGCGGCTGATCCCCATATGCGCCGCCAGCAGGTTTTCCTTCAGCTGTTCTCCGGGTTTCAGCTCGCCGGTTAACAGCAGCTGATAAACATGATCGACGACCTGGTCTTTGTAGGTTTTCTTAATAATCGCCATCGAATTATTCCGATCTATTTGCCGCCGGGCACGGCCCGATCGACGCAGGTTGCGCCATTCCTATCAAATCAACATACAGACTGACCTATATGTTCCCCTATAAATTTGTCGGGTTTTTTGTTCACAAATCGACAGGAGTCAATTAACATGCCCTAACAGGACATAGCAATTCATTATGCTCAACCTACGGTGTCGAAAAGGAGCTTTGTCATGAGAATGTTGCTGTTCACCTTCAACCTGATTCTTACCCTGACGTTTGTCGTTGTCTCGCCGGTGGCTGCCGCCAAGGACATCAAAACGCTTTCGATTGAAGAGGTCGAGGCCCTGGTCGCCATAGGTCCGGAAGAAGGCAGCTACCAGCTGATCGACGCCCGCCCGGCGGTCAAGTTCAACAAAGGGCACATCCCCACAGCCATCAACATTCCCAAAGCGGTTATGATCCAGAATATCGATAAACTCGACCGCGACAAGCAGCTGATCTTCTACTGCGGTGGATTGGCCTGCAAGCTGAGCGGTCAGTCGGCCCAAATCGCCATCGAAAAAGGATTCACCAACGTCAGCACCTTCCCCGAAGGGATGCCGGCCTGGATCGACCGCGGCCACTATTCGATTATCGAGCTCGAACAGGTTGAAAAGCTGGTTATGGGCAACAGCAAAGACCCTTTCCTGCTGATCGACGCCCGACCGGCGGTCAAATATCAGAAGGGTTTTATCCCCGGCGCGCTGTCACTCCCCAAAGCGGAATTTCCCCTCAAAAAAGGGCTGCTGCCGAACGACCGCTCCATTCCACTGGTTTTCTACTGCGGCGGCTACGCCTGTCAGCTCAGTCACAAATCGGCGCAACTGGCTCTGGATGAGGGTTACGAGCGCGTCTCTGTTTTTGCCGCCGGCGAACCGGCCTGGCGTGAAGCCGGCTTGCCAAGCTGGGGCAATGAGGCTGGCGGAATCGTCGCCAAAAAGAAAATCGAAGGGCTGCCCGAGACTATCGGCATCGAGGAATTCCAAAAACTCATGGTCGCCGAAAGCATCCAGATCATCGATGTCCGCGAGACTGAAGAGTTCGCCAAGGGGCACATCCCCGGCTCGATCAACATCTTTGACGAGGACTTTATCTACAAAGCAGATGAAGCCGTCGCCAAGCTGGATACCGATCGCCGCGTTGTTCTGGTCTGCACAACAGGTGCACGCAGCGGCAGCAGCTACTACGCGCTGCTCGACAGCAACTACGCCAACAAAGCTCAGTTGCAGTACCTCGACGCTAAGGTGACGTTCAACGCCGATGGCACCACCCTGATCGAAAAGAACTAGAACCCTCCTCCAAGATTCATCCCGGCGGGGCTGGTCACAGCCCCGCCGCCGTAAAGCTCACGTCTCGCCGTCCTTCACACTGCTGATCGTCAGAAATCAGATATCCGGATAGGACACCCGCTCTCCATCCGGGGTCCAAATCCCGGGCATCGTGCCGGAGCGGTCAAGATATTCCGGTTGCAGGGGCACCTTGCCTTTGCCGCCGGGCAGATCGACCACATAGTGCGGAGACGCCATACCGCTGACCGGACCACGCAACGCGCGCATGATATCCAGTCCCGTCTGGAGGGGGGTGCGGAAATGTGCGGTTCCACTGGTCAGATCCATCTGGTGCAGGTAATAAGGGCGCACCCGCATCTTCAGCAAGCCGCGAAACAGCTGCGCGATGGTTTCAGGGTGATCGTTGACCCCTTTCAGCAGAACAGTTTGATTGCCGAGGGAGATCCCGGCATCAGCCAACCGGCCACAGGCTTCGACGGCTTCAACCGTCAACTCTCGGGGGTGATTGAAGTGAGTGTTGATAAACAGCGGGTGAAACCTCTTCAGCACCGCGCAGAGCTCAACGGTGATCCGCTGTGGCAGGGTCGTCGGCATCCGCGTACCGATCCGGATCGTTTCCACATGAGGGATGGCATGGATCCGCTCCAACAGATCGCGCAGCACCACATCGGGCAGCAACAGCGGATCGCCGCCGGACAGAATCACATCACGAATCTGCGGGGTCTCGGCGATATAGGCGATGCCGTCGCGCTGTTCACGGAAACTGACGCCATGAGTGGCACACCCCACTTTGCGTTTGCGGGTGCAGAAACGACAATAACTGGCACAATTATTCGATGCGAGCAGCACCACCCGATCGGGATAACGATGGATCACCGCCGGCACCGGAGAAAGACTCTCTTCGGCGAGGGGGTCCACCAATCCACCCTCTGCCAGTTCGGCAGGGTCGGGAACACACTGACGCCAGATCGGGTCATCGGCCTGTTCGATCAGGTTAAAATAATAGGGCGTAATCCGCATGGGATAACGCTCGATCACCGCCTGTAGAACATCGACCTCAACAGCAAAACGCTCCGCCAACTGTGCGGCGTCGGTCAGGCTCTCTTTGAGTTGCCGCTGCCAGGCTTCAACCATGCGCCGACTCCTGCCGATTTTTACGGCGGTCTAAAACCCATACCAGAACCACTAGAACCATCAGCCCGGCATCGCGCCACAGGGCAGCCAACGGGCTGGTTTTGACCTCGGCATCGGGACGGAAACAGCCACAATCGATATCGATCCCCCGCACGATCAGCGACACCAGGGCCACCATAAACACAAGATTCAAAAGGCCGAGGATCAGGGTCGCCGGACGAACCCAGCGGTTCAGGATCAACAGCGCGCCGCAGATCAACTCCAGCCAGGGCAGAATCGCCGCAACCAGATAGTTCCATGCGTAGGGCAGCAACTGATAGTTCGCCACCTGACCCGCGAACGCCACCGGGTCATCCGCTTTGATCAGCCCGGCGTAAACGAAGGTGGATCCCAACAGCAGGCGACTGGCATGAAACAGCACAAGGCGTAACGTCTTCATTGCCCCTCTCCTTCTATCGGCAAACCGGCGTCACGCCATTCTGGAAAACCACCCTCAAACACAAGGACGTCCTGAAATCCGTTCTTCAACAGGATAATGCCCAGATCGAAGGAATCGGGACAGCCGAACCCGTTGCAGTAGGCGACCAGGGTTCGATCCTTCGCCACCTGCGCCTGAAACGATGCCAACTGCTCAGTAATCGTGCCAAGCGGGAGGGAGACGGCACCGGCAATGTGCGCCTTGCGATAATCGTCCTGATGGCGGGCGTCGATTAATAGCGCGCCGTCGACCAGCAACTCGCGGACCTCGTCCATTTCGACCGGATCTGGAAACCGGACCTCCTCCGGCTGCGACGGAGAAACAACCGGGGTCGCCACTGTTTTCCCGCTGAACGCGTTCATCACCATGCCGTAATTAACGGTGAGGCCGATCGCCATCGCCGCGGCGCCGATCACTGCAACTTCCAGCAGCAATCGTCGTCCCGCAGCGAGGCCACGGAAGCCATATCTACTCATCCGGAGACTCCGTCATTTCCGGTGCCAGCGATTGAAGCATCTCTCGCATCGCGCCATGTTCCTTGATCAACTGGTCGATGCGGGCATTACACTCTATCACCTCCTGATTGAGCTCTTCGACCAGCTCAACCTGATGACTGTAAAGGATCTCGAGATTCGTCAATCGGTCCTGCAAACTGTCCATAGCGTCCTCTTTTTCTTCGATATCGTCCCCGGACAGACCGGGGATCTGGCATGCGCTGCTGTTTTCATGTTAATCGGCGGCGCTTTGCTTGACAACTCCCTATCGATTCCGTCAGGATTGCAGGGTCGGTGCAAACAGGTAAACTCTTCGAATAACTTGACACTTTCTTCTTTCGCTGGTGCCGATTCCGGCTTAGCGGAACACAGATTCGGAGTACCTCTGCGACCATGAAAACGACCCTTATCTGCGGACTGACCCTGCTGTTCCTGACCCTGCCGCTGGTCAGCCGCGCCGCTGACGCCCCCGCTCTCGGATCCTCCCTCGAGTCGGTCCCGCCTCAGGACTGGCTGGAAGAAAAGCTGGGAGCAAAACTGCCTCTTGATGTCCCATTTGTCAACTCCCGGGGTGAAACCGTTCTGCTCGACGACCTGATCGACAGGCCGACACTGGTGGTTCCGGTCTACTATCGCTGCCGCAACGTCTGCAACTATCTGCTCGGCGGCCTCGCCCGCGCCCTCCCCGATATCAAACTGACGCCGGGAGAATCCTACCGGGTCATCACCTTCAGCTTCGACAGAAAAGAGACCCCGAATCTGGCCGCCAAGAGCAAACGGACCTTCCTTGCGTCGATGCAGGGGGCCTTTCCCGGGGATGCCTGGGACTTTCTCACTGGTGATGAGGTCAACATCCGCCGCGTCACCGATGCGGCAGGCTATCGTTATCAAAAAGAGGGCGAAGACTTTCTCCACCCGGTCGCTGCCTTTGTGGTTTCAGAAGACGGCACCATCGTTCGCTACCTGAACGGCTACCGATTTCTCCCCCTCGACCTGACCATGGCCCTGATCGAAGCCTCGGAAAACCGCATCGGTGTCCCGATCCGCAAAGCGCTTGAATTCTGTTTCAGCTACGACCCTGAAAACCGCCGTTATGTCTTCAATCTGCTGCGGGTCAGCGGTACCATCATCCTGCTGACCCTGGGCAGCTTCCTTCTCTACCTTATCCTCTCCGGCAGAAAGAAACGATCATGAAACAGACCACACTGACCGGTTTCTGGCAGGAAAGCCCCCGCTCCGGCGTGCTCGGCTGGCTGCTGTCGACCGACCACAAGCGGATCGGCATCATGTATCTGGGCTGCATCATCACCATGTTTCTGGTCGCGGTCTGCCTGGGGCTGGCGATCCGACTGGAGCTGATCGCCCCGGGACCGACCATCATGGGACCCCAGACCTACAACGCCACCTTCACGGTGCACGGGGTGATCATGATTTTCCTGTTCATCATCCCCAGCATCCCGGCAGCCTTCGGCAACCTGCTACTGCCGATCCAGATCGGTGCCCGTGACGTCAGTTTTCCCCGCTTGAACCTGCTGTCGTGGTATTTCTATATCAGTGGTGCGCTCTTGGCCGTGATCGCTATTTTCTCAGGCGGAGGCGCGCCCGACACCGGCTGGACCTTCTACGTCCCCTTCAGCACCCAGACCACCACCAATGTCAATCTGGCCGCCTTTGCCGCCTTCATGCTCGGCTTCTCCTCGATCCTCACCGGCATCAACTTCGTCACCACCATCCACCGCCTGCGCGCGCAAGGGATGCACTGGGGACGTCTGCCGCTATTCGTCTGGACCCTGTACGCCACCGCCTGGATTCAGGTCTTGGCCACCCCGATGCTCGGCATCACCCTGGTACTGGTGATGCTGGAACGCATCTTCGGTGCGGGCCTGTTCGACGCCGCCAGAGGCGGTGACCCGATCCTGTTCCAACACCTGTTCTGGATCTACTCGCACCCGGCGGTCTACATCATGATCCTGCCGGGGATGGGGGTGATCTCCGAAATCATCCCGACGTTCTCCCGCAAGCCACTGTTCGGCTACTGGGCCATGGCGCTCTCCAGCCTGGCCATCGCCTTCGCCGGTTCACTGGTCTGGGCGCACCACATGTATGCCAGCGGCATGAGCGACATGGCGATTTTGATCTTCAGCTTTCTCACCTTCATCGTCGCCATCCCCAGCGCGATCAAGATCTTTAACTGGATCTCCACCCTCTACAAAGGCTCGATTCAGCTGGCCCCGCCGATGCTGCACGCGCTGGCCTTTATCTTCAACTTTGCCATTGGCGGCTTGGGCGGGCTGGCGCTGGGCGCGGCGGCCGCCGACGTTCATCTGCACGACACCACCTTCGTGGTCGGCCACTTCCACTACACCATGTTCGGCGGCACCGGCTTCGCCTTTTTTGCCGCGCTGCATTACTGGCTGCCCAAGTTCACCGGGCGGATGTACAACCATAAAATCGCCATGATCGCCTGGGCCCTGTTATTCGCCGGCTTCAACGTCACCTACATGTCGATGCAGGCGGTCGGCATCCAGGGGATGCCCCGCCGCTACTACGACTATATCCCCGACTTTCAGCCCCTGAACATGGTCGCCACCGTCGGGTCGTGGATCCTGGCTGTGGGTCTGATTCTGATGTTTGCCAACCTGTGGCGAGGGTGCAGATCGGGACGTCCGGTGGGACAGAATCCCTGGGGGGCCGCAACCCTCGAATGGCAGGTGCCCTCGCCGCCACCGCTGGAAAACTTTGGCGCGGAAGATCCGGTCGTGACCAAAGGCCCTTATGAATACCAAGGAGTTGTCGCCGATGAGTATTGAACACCGTGACGATACCGGCGCCCGCTTCGGCATGTGGCTGTTCCTCTACACCGAGGTCATCCTGTTCAGCGGCCTGTTTATCCTCTATGCCGTGGCCCTGAGCAAATTCCCGCAGGACTATGCGGTCGCCAGCCACAAACTCAACGTCTGGTTCGGCGGCGCCAATACCCTGGTTCTGCTGACCAGCAGTCTGACCATAGCTCTCGCCGTCAGCGCCATCCAGATGGGCCGTAAAAAGCAGTGCCTTACGCTCTGCTGGGTCACCATCGGGCTCGCCATCGTCTTTCTGATTAACAAGTTTTTCGAGTGGTCGGCCGAGATCAGTCACGGCATCTATCCCGGTTCGGAGCAGCTGGCGGCGATGGGGCCCGGGGTCACCAGTTTCTTCAACCTGTACTACTTCACCGCCGGGCTGCACGGGCTGCACGTTCTGATCGGCGCCAGTTTGATCGCGGTAGTCGCGGTGATGACCGCCCAGGACAAGGTCACCCCCGAGCGTTACACCCTGCTGGAGAACAGCGCCCTCTACTGGCATCTGTTCGATCTGGTCTGGATCTTTCTGTTCCCCCTCTATTATCTGATCCTGTGAGGTGAACCATGACTGACGATACCCACGCACCGGTTCCCTATCGAACATTTATCCTGATCTGGCTCGCCTTGCTGATCCTGACCGCCATCACGGTGGCGGTCTCCCGCGTCGATCTCGGGGCCCTCAACGTCTGGGTCGCCCTCGGCGTCGCGTCGATCAAATCGAGTCTGGTGATCTTCTTCTTCATGCACCTGCGTCAGGAATCGCGTCTGTTCAAACTGGGGCTGCTGGTCATGTTAATGATCCTCGCTGTCTTTATCGGCATGACCTTCCTTGACGTACTCTACCGGGGGGCGATGTGAATCCGCTGACGAATCCCACCGCACAGGCAGTCGACAACGTCCTGATCTATATCTTCGGGTTCTCCCTGATCCTGCTGCTCGGAATCACGGCGGTGACAGTCTACTTTGTGATCCGCTACCGACGCTCGAAATGCCCGGAACCGACCTCTCAGGCACACGGACATCTCGGCCTCGAAATCCTCTGGACCGTGCTGCCGACCCTGATCGTCCTGACCATGTTCTGGTACGGCTGGAGCAACTATCTCGGCCTGCGTCAGGTCCCCGACAACGCCTTAGAGATCAAGGCCACCGCCCGCATGTGGTCGTGGCAGTTCCAGTATCCGGACGGGCGCCGCGAATCGAAGCTCTATGTGCCGGTCGGCACACCCATCAAGGTCATCATGACCTCCGTCGACGTGTTGCACAGCTTCTTCGCCCCGGCCTTTCGGGTCAAGCGCGACACCGTTCCCGGCATGGAGACCTACGTCTGGTTCACCGCCACCGAGCCGGGCAGCTACGACATCTTCTGCGCCGAATACTGTGGCACCGGCCACGCCGACATGATCACGACCATCGAGGCCCTGAACGCCGAAGACTACCAGCAGTGGTCCCAGCCGGTCGTCAGTGCAGAACCACGCGGGCTGACCGTCCTCAACGAACAGGGCTGCACCGGTTGCCACAGCCTCGACGGCAGCGAAGGGATCGCCCCGAGCCTCTTCCAGCTGGCCGGAGCTGAGCGAGCGCTCGTCCGCGGAGACCGCGGCGAAATCATCGCCATTGACAGCGACTATCTGCACCGCGCCATCCGGCAGCCCGAGATCGAACTGGTCGAAGGCTATGATCCGATGATGCCACCTTACGACGAACAGACAATCAGTGAAGATGACCTGCAGGCGGTCATCAACTACCTGATGGGAACAGCAACAGCAGAACCGAAACCGGACGCCCGACAATTGCTGGAAGACAACGGCTGCCTCGGCTGCCATTCCACCGACGGCAGCCTGATTGTCGGCCCAACCTTCAAGGGCATCGGACAGCGCGGGGTTACACTCGAACGGGACGGGAAGACCGTGGAGATTCAGGTCGATGCCGATTACCTGCGCCGCGCCCTGCTTAAACCGAATGAAGAGATCGTGCAGGGGTTTGCGCCGATGATGCCTGCGGCCGACTATCTGTCCACCGCTGAGATCGAGGCGCTGGTCGAGTATCTGCTGACTCAATAACGGAGGCACAGTAATACACGGATGAACTCGACACCGCACACGTCTTTGACGGCCGACGGAGGCCGCGGCAGAGCAAACCATCGACGGCTACTCCTGCTGGTTCGCCCCCGGCTTTCGTTGATGGTCGCGTGCTCGACCTGGGTCGGTTTTTTGCTTGCCGACAGCGGACCGATCAGCAACGGCATCATCGCCACAGCAGCGATCTTGCAGCTTTCCGCCGCAAGCTCGATTATCAATCAGTGGCAGGAGAGGTCATCGGATGCCCGCATGGAACGAACCCGCTTACGCCCGCTGGCCGCGGGAACGCTCTCCCCGGCTCAGGGCCTGAGTATCGCCCTGGTGCTGGCGACGGCTGGGGTTCTGCTGCTGCTTACGCTCCCATCCCCGCAACCGCTCATATTCGGCCTGCTCGCTATCCTCTGGTACAACGGCGTCTATACCCCATTAAAAAAAATGACCCCCTTCGCGGTCATTCCCGGGGCACTCTGCGGTGCACTCCCTCCCCTGATCGGCTGGGCGGCCAGTGGCCAATCAGCTCTCAGCACTCCCCCCCTGCTTCTGGCCGGAACCCTGATTATCTGGCAGGTGCCGCACTTCTGGCTTTTGGCCAGTCGTCATCGCGCCGATCACGGCAAGAGTGGCTTGCCGGACATCTTTCAAGCGGTGGCGCAGCAGACCTTTTATCGGATCATCGGTTGCTGGCTGGCAGCGCTTTTCAGCGTTTATCTGCTCTTTCCGCTGCTGGGGCTGGTGCGCCATCCGGCGCTCAGCGTTCTCTATCTGGTGGCGCTCAGCGGAATCCTTGTCGCAGGATTTGGCGTGCTGCGCACCCCCTTGCGGGAAAGCGATGCGCGCCTGTTTCTGCTGGTCAACCTTTCACTGCTCCTGCTGTTTGCGGTCTTGATCACCGACCGCCTTCTCGGCGTCTGATCTCTGTGGCACGGAAACAACAACTTGCCGCTTGACCCACGTGCCCGCGCCTCGTTATCTTCTCCCGATCATTATTTCCTCAACGACAGGACAGCATCCATGAGTGAAGACCTCACCCCCCGGGACCAATTTACCCAAGACCTTGCCAAAGTCGATTGGAAGGATTTCCGCGTCCACCTGCAGCGCGACGCCATCATTCTCGTCGATGCGGCCCTCGACATTATCGATGTCGCCGTCGATATTGCCGCCGACAACAGCGACCAGGTCTCCCTCTGGATCGCGGCGGGCAAGCTGACCAAGCCCACCAAGGAGCAGATCGACCTGTGGGAAGGTCAGCTCGACAAGCCGTTCAAGGTTCTCATCGCGCAGCCGTATATCCTGGCGCAGCCGATCTGTCATGCCTGAACGCTTTGTCGAAAGCCTCGCGGATTTCCGTGCGCCGGGGGTTTTTAATCCCTGGGGAGAGCGCGACCTGCAAAACGACCGCACGGCCGACACCCCGGCGATCCGCAGGGCGCAGCTGACACAGTACCTGCGTGAACGGGTCGATCATGTGCGCCTACTGCTGGTCGCCGAAGCGATCGGCTATCAGGGCGGACACTTCAGCGGCATCCCAATGACCTCCGAGCGACTGCTCTTGGGTGGCCTGAGCCACAAGGGGATTGCGCCGCAGCACGCCTTCTGCGGTTTGACGCCACAGCGCACCAGCAAAGAAGCCGTAAAGCCGGACGGTTTTACCGAGCCGACAGCCACCGTCGTCTGGGGATTTTTTGCCGAAACGGGGATCGACCCACGATCCTTTGTGCTCTGGAATGCCTTTCCGTGGCACCCCTACAAAGCAGAGAAAGGCCTGCTCTCCAACCGCACCCCCACCGACGCCGAGCTGCAGCAAGGACAAGACGCCCTGCAGCAGATGCGTACCCTGTGCGGCGATGCCCGCGTGGTCGCCATCGGTAAAAAATCGACGGCGCTGCTTGCCGACCAGAACATTGCGGCCACCGAAGTTCGCCACCCCGCCAACGGCGGTGCCGGACTGTTCCGGCGACAGATGAGCGCTCTTGTCAAGGAGATCGGTCTATGAATCTGTGGGGAGAATTTTTGACCATCGTTGTGGTCCACCTGCTGGCGGTCGCCAGCCC
>PKUC01000005.1 GCA_002868865.1 Desulfuromonas sp.
CCGTGAGGCGGGTGAGCAGGCCACCTTCGATGTTGGTGTTCACGGCATCCATCCGGAAATTATCAAGCTGCTGGGGATGTTGAAATATCGCACCTCCTACGGTCAGAACGTTCTTCAGCATGCCCTTGAGGTGTCCTTCTTGTGCGGCATGATGGCCGCTGAACTAGGGATTAACGTCAAGCAGGCCAAGCGGGCCGGCCTGTTGCACGATATAGGTAAGGCCGTCAGCCACGAGCTGGAAGGTTCGCACGCGGTGAACGGTGGAGATCTGGCGCGTAAGTATGGTGAGTCGCCCAAGATCGTTCATGCGATCGCCGCACACCACGAAGACGAAGAACCGGAGACGGTGTTGGCCATTCTGGTGCAGGCGGCAGACGCCCTGTCGGGAGCCCGGCCGGGTGCGCGCCGCGAAACGCTGGAAACCTACGTCAAGCGTCTGCGTGAGCTGGAAGGGATCGGCACATCGTTTAAGGGTGTCACTGGCTGCTTTGCGATTCAGGCTGGTCGCGAAATCCGGGTGATGGTGTCGAGCGGTGAAGTGTCAGATGCTCAGTCTCATGTGCTGGCCAAGGATATCGCCCGTAAGATCGAAGATGAAATGACCTATCCCGGACAGATCCGGGTCAATGTTATCCGTGAGACTCGGGCGACCGAGTACGCTCGCTAGATCGCGCACAGGGGACGTATTTGAAAATACTGTTTGTCGGAGACATTGTCGGCCGCGCCGGTCGCCGTATCTTAGCCGATCAGCTGCACCGCTTGGTCGATCGCCATTATGTGGATCTGGTGGTTGCCAACGGCGAAAACGCCGCGGCGGGCTATGGCCTAACGGTTTCGGTGATGAAAGAGCTGCTCAAGAGTGGCGTCGACGTTTTGACCTCTGGAAATCATATCTGGGACAAAAGGGAGATCTTCGATACCCTTGAACGGGAAGAGCGCCTGTTGCGACCAGCCAATTATCCCGGGACTCCTCCCGGCCGCGGCCTCGGAGTCTACGTGACGGCGGGCGGTGTGCCGGTGGCGGTGATCAACCTGGAGGGCCGGGTTTTTATGAAGAATCTTGACTGTCCGTTCCGGGTCGCGGATGCGCTGCTTGTAGAGGCCAGATCACAGGCTGAGATTGTCCTGGTTGACTTTCACGCCGAGGCGACCAGCGAGAAGCAGGCTATGGGCCATTACCTCGCTGGACGTGTTTCGGCTGTGGTCGGCACCCATACGCATGTTCAGACTGCCGATGAGCGGATATTGCAGGGATATACCGGTTATCTGACCGATGCCGGGATGACCGGCAGTCAGGACTCGATAATCGGTAACCAGAAGGAGGCGGCGCTGGATCGTTTTTTGACGCAGATGCCAGTGCGCCTGGAGGTGTCCAAAAAAGATCCAGTGCTGTGTGGTGCTCTGTTTGCCATCGATGAGCAGTCCGGATGCTGTACCGCGGTTGAGCGTATTCAGGAATCCCTTTGTTGAGTCGCTCTATTAATAGAAACCCAGAGAAACAGGTAGCGTATTCAAGATGAATTTTGTCGAGGAATTAACTTGGCGTGGCATGATTCACGACATCACGCCCGGGACGGAAGCGCAGTTGCAAAAGGAGATGACAGCGGCTTATGTCGGCATCGATCCGACTGCAGACTCGCTGCACATCGGTCACCTGGTCAGCGTGATGATGCTCAAACATTTCCAGATTGCCGGACACAAGCCGATCGCCCTCGTCGGCGGCGCCACCGGGATGATTGGCGACCCGTCGGGGAAATCCGCCGAGCGTAACCTGCTCGACGAAAAGACCTTGCGCCATAATGAACAGTGTCTCAAGGCGCAGTTGGCTAGGTTTCTTGATTTTGAATCGGATGCCGATAATGCCGCGGAACTGGTCAATAATTATGACTGGATGAAGGAGTTCGGGTTTCTCGATTTCATCCGTGATATCGGCAAGCATATTACGGTGAACTATATGATGGCCAAGGACAGCGTCAAAAAACGGCTCGGCGAAGAGTCGAAGATGGGCCTGTCCTTCACTGAGTTTACCTATCAGTTGGTGCAGGGAACCGATTTTCTCCATCTCTATCGCGAAAAGGGATGCCGGTTGCAGATGGGTGGCTCCGATCAGTGGGGCAATATCACCACGGGTACAGAGTTGATCCGTCGCAAAGAGGGTGGCGAGGCCTTTGCCCTGACCTGTCCATTGATTACCAAGGCGGATGGCGGCAAGTTCGGTAAAACCGAAAGCGGCAACGTCTGGCTTGATGCCAAACTGACCACGCCTTATACCTTTTACCAATTTTGGCTCAATGTCTCTGACGCGGACGCAGAAAAATATATCAAGATTTTTACTCTTCTGGGTAAGGACGAGGTGGCGTCGCTGGTTAGGGAGCAGGCTGAAGCTCCACATCTGCGACCTCTGCAAAAGCGCCTGGCCCGTGAAGTGACCTGCATGGTCCACGGACAGGATGAGTATAGCAGGGCGGTAGACGCATCGCAGATCCTATTTGGCAAGGCGACAACAGAGTGTCTGTCTCGTCTGGACAAAGACACCTTTCTCTCGGTCTTTGAGGGGGTGCCGACCTTTGAGGTCGAGCGCGCCAAACTCGATGTCGGTGTGCCGGTCGTTGAGTTGCTTGCCGTCGAGACGGCTGCATTCCCGTCGAAGGGAGAGTTGCGACGTACTATTAAGGGGAACGGGCTCAGCTTGAATAAGTGCAAGATCGCCGACCATGACTATCTGGTTACGGTGACGGATCTGCTCAACGATGCCTATCTGCTTGTGCAGAAAGGCAAGAAGAATTACATAATCATTGAAGCTGTCTGATTTTTTTTTGCGTAGCTTCTCAGGTAAAATCTTTGTAAACCAGTCTCTTGGAAAAGTTTGCCAGCTTTTTTTAGAGAATAAAGAAAAAAGCTATTGACGGGGTGGATCTGATTGAGTATAACTGCGCTCCGTTGCTCACGACGGCCGGAAGAAGCCGGTTGGTGGGTGGCAGAAAAAAAGAGCGAAACGAAAAAAAAGAGATTGACATAACGGGGTCGTTTGGATAGACTCCTTGCTTGTCGCTTCGGAGCGACGGGCAGAAAATCTGGTCTTTGAAAACTAAATAGCAGATGTTTGAAAGAGCTTGTAAGGGTTCAAGTCAATTGAACAAACAATGGATACAAAACTTCAGAAATATAACTGGAGAGTTTGATCCTGGCTCAGAACGAACGCTGGCGGCGTGCTTAACACATGCAAGTCGAACGAGAAAGGAATCTTCGGATTCCGAGTAGAGTGGCGCACGGGTGAGTAACACGTGGATAACCTGCCCTGTGATCTGGGATAACCGACCGAAAGGACGGCTAATACCGGATAAGCCCACGACGTCTTCGGACGATGTGGGAAAAGATTTATCGTCACAGGATGGGTCCGCGGTCCATTAGCTAGTTGGTAGGGTAACGGCCTACCAAGGCCACGATGGATAGCTGGTCTGAGAGGATGATCAGCCACACTGGAACTGAGACACGGTCCAGACTCCTACGGGAGGCAGCA
>PKUC01000105.1 GCA_002868865.1 Desulfuromonas sp.
AACCTGTGCGCCGCATTTCTTTTTCAGGGTGATGATGTTGATAAACGGGTCGATAAGCTTTCAGGGGGTGAAAAATCACGTCTGGTATTGGCGACTATGCTCGGTCAACCGCTGAATCTGCTGATTCTCGATGAACCGACCAACCATCTCGATATCCAGTCTCGCGAGGTGCTGCTTGGGGCGTTGCAGAAATTTTCCGGAACCGTCCTGCTGGTGAGCCACGACCGACATTTTTTAAGATCGCTGGTCGACCGCGTTTTTGAGATCGATCACGGCAAGATGCTGGTCTACGAAGGGGATTATGAATATTATCTGCAGAAGGTCGGACGTGATCACCGGAAGGTTGAATAGGCCGTGGCAGTGGCTCAGCGGATTTCTGCCTACCAATAGTGATTGATGAGTGTTGAAATGGTGGACTGATGTTGGTGGGCCTGTTTATTTTGGGTTGCCTCGATGACGAAGCTCCAGTTTGCGGTTAGCCGAAAGTTTTGTTGTAAGGTAAGGTCCGTATAATATTTTTGATTTGGGTCCTCAAAGTATAGGGAGCGTCCCCTTAAAAGGGCCTTCCACCGCGGATGAATTTGCAGAAGCAATCCGGTTGACGCACCTATTCCCACATTGAGTGAATCGTGAAATTCGTTGTGTGCCAGCAGTTCAATCTCCGATAGAACGAAAGATATTATTTTTGATGATCCCCATGCGAGCCCGCCTCCGATTTGTAATTGGTATTGAAGCGGTGTGGCATTCTGCAGCTTTCGTCGAATCAGGCCGGTTTTGACTGACCAGGATTTTGGTTTGTAAAACGGGTGGCGTGGAGTAAGGGACACAATGTCGATAAGGTTGAAGTGTGAAACGCGAACATTCCCTTCTGCTGTCCTGCGCAGAACAAGATTGAGGAAGTCAATTTGCGATCCAGGAAGGTAGCCCTGATCATCGTCCAGGAGATTGTGGTAAGCCGGACGGAGACGTAGCTCCTGTTCCCATTTTTTTACGGTATACGCCAATCCCAGTGCCAGTCTGTTAGAACCATGCCCGTTGTCCGGGCGATCCATGCCGTTAAGCTGTATCTTTTTTTCTTCTTTTATGCCCAATTCGCTTCTTGAACTGAGGAGTTCCAGAGAGCGCCGACGATAGTCCTCTTTTGTTAACTCACCCCGGTAATATCGGAATTCAAGAGTTTCGCTGGCGACATTGAGAATACGAATCTTGCCCTGACGGTTAATGTTGCCGGTAATGATCTCGCGGGGCGTAGATTCTCCCGCGAGCAATGAGTGTGCAGCTTGTACCTCATTTCCTGACATCTGTTGAGCAATGTGGAGAATGCGGCTTGCTTTGGATGGACGGTACGTAACCTGTTCAACCAGGTCTGCTTTAGAAATTATTCTAACCGTGTCTATCGGGATAACCCATGGGCGACAGGGCGTCGTTAGATCGAGAGACGGCCTGGCTGATTCGAGAAGGAAAAGCAGGTTGTAGGAGCAGTTTTCATCGAAAAAGTAATAGTCTGAATAGATGTCTTTGAGCTCCCAAATATGCAAAGCCATGAGACGTGTTTCCCGCGGGGTCAAGTTCAGGTCGTATTCCCATATGTCGCGCCTCTCAAGGTCATTATATTCTCGAATTTTAGCGTAGTACGGGAGTAGGGAGTAATAACCGGGGTACAGACCGAAGATACCTTTGAAGGCAAAGGCAAATCCGTTGGTTTCATTTGTGCGCGCTGAGTAGTTGACGGCGTATGAAAGGAGCCTGCTATGACGTTTCCCCTGGATGCTCAAAAGGGTATGGCCGAACATGGAAGCGGGACTGTTGTTATGGTTGCCTGGAAAGATCAAAACCGCTGATTGGGGTTGGACGTGCGACAGGGTTTCGTTAAGGTCTCTACATGCGATCTCTGGGAGGGCAGCGGTGTCTAGTTCTAAGGTTTTGATAAGCCATTCGCTTCGAGCTGGAAAACGGCAGCGTATATGTGCGTTTGGTTTTTTTTCATTCTCAGATTGATACAGCCCAGAGAGAGTGGCCTCTAGCTCGGCCGATGGGTTGGTTTTCCCCTTGGGAGAAACAAAGAAATTTGGATCATCTATAAGACTGGCAGTAGAGGACGTCCACGACGATTTATAGTGCAACAATATCTGCCAGTAGCGTTCATTCGCCAGGTTCATTTCGTGTGCTTTTTTGATGGCGGCATCGAAGGGAGCTGCACACGCTGGGAGGGTTAATCCGAAGAGCACACATAAAAAAACAAGAGCGCTCAAGAAAGGGATTCTTTCCTGAAGCGCTCTTGAAAATGAAGGCATTGGATTCTGTTGAATTGGAATTTACAGGATTAAAATTGAAATTCTGTCGAGAACTTCTCCTGCTGTTTCTTCGCCTGAAATGAAGATGGTATTAAAGTTCACTTGCAGGGTTGCATAGGTTTCGGCGCGGTTCTGGCTCGGAATGTTCAGAAGTTCCGCCAGGGTGTCCAGCGACTCCCCCTCACCCGAAGCAATGTCACGAGCTATAAGATCCATATTGTCGGCGGTAAAAGCTAACGCGCCGTCATTGACGATGATGTTGGAAGGCTGGTCGCAGCCGAGCGTGCCGGAGGTGATGCCGAAGGTTTGGTTGCCGAAAATGTTATTTGTTGTTCCTTGCAGGACTTGAAAGACCAGAGAGTCATCGGACTTTCCTTCCCAGAGTACGGTGCCTAAGCCGCACCCCGTATTGTTCGCCAAACTTGCAATCGGAAATGCCAGAATCAGGGTTGCGATCGCTGCGCTTAATAATTGTCTGCTTTTTTTCATTGTGCCCTCCCTGCTCAGTTGATGGATGGAAATGATTTCAACATGTTGACTACATGTTATCTATGCTCATTTTTTTGTCAACTTGACAGATAATAAATTTTCTTAACCTGAGGTTTTTTGGGTCGAAACTCTGAAAACCTCAGGTCTTTCGTTTATTCCGCCATGACAAACTTGCCGTCCTTGACCTGAACAATCACCATCGAATCGACGCCGAGGCCGTTGTGGTCTTCGGGGGTGAGGTTGTAGGTGCCGGAGATGCCGACATGGTTTTTGGTGTTTTCGATCTCTTTACGCAGCGCTTCGGGGTCGGTGCCGACCTTCTTCATGGCGTTGGCGACAATGGTGATGGCGTCCCAGGCGTAGCCCGAATGGGTGTTGATCGGGAACTGCTTGTCGTATCCCTTGGCCTTGTACATCTTGATGAATTCCTGAATCACCGGTTTCTGCGGGTCGCTGGCGGGCAGTTGGTCGGCGACCATCAGCTTGGTGGCAGGCATGCGGTCCCCTTCGCTGGCGGCACCGGCCAGTTCGATGTACTTGGGATCGGGCAGGCCGTGACACTGGAACAACGGCAGCTCAATGCCGAGCTGGGCTTTGTTTTTGGCGATGATCGACCCGGCGGGGCCGATGGTCCAGGCGATAATCGCCTGCGGCTTGGCGTTTTTGGCCTTGGTGAGCTGGGCGGTCATGTCGGTGTCGCGGTTGCCGAACGATTCTTCGATGAGGATTTCGATGCCGTATTCGGGCGCCAGCTTCTTCATCCAGCGGGCGCCGTCTTTACCAAAGCCGTCGGCGGCGGATAGCAGAGCGACCTTGGTCAGGCCCTTCTCTTTCAGGTAGATGAACAGGCGTTCGACGGCGATACTGGAGCGCTGCGGTGACTTGAATACCCAGTCGAACGGACCGAACTTTTTGCCGCCCATGATCACGGGATCACCGCCGACGGTCATGAAGATCGGGGTTTTCCCTTTGTTGGCGATCTGTTTCACGTTCATGCCGGTATCGGTCAGGGTTGGGCCGATAATGGCAGCAACCTTCTCTTTGTAGATAAACTTTTTGGCAATGCTGGCGGCGAAAGGGGGCTTGGCTTCGGTGTCGGCCAAGACCAGTTCGATCTGTTGGCCGTTGATGCCCCCTTCGGCGTTGATCTTTTCGACGACCATTTCCGCAACCAATTTTGTCGGAGTGCCGATAAAGGCAGCCCGGCCAGACAGGTCGAAGAAGGCGCCGAGTTTGATGGTGTCGGCGGCCAGAACCGGCACGGTCAGCAGCATCAGACAGGTCAGGAAAACGATAATCCTCCTCATTGCAGAACTCCTCTTCAGAAAAAGTAAGGTCCGTGACTGTTGCGGGACCGTCAAAACAGGCGGAGCATCGATATTACTGGAAAAGTTACTGTTTTTAAAGAGAACTTTGGTTTGATGCGGCCAAACCCGGCTCAGATGATGTCATCTTCCAGGCGGTTGTCAAAGACACGCTGGCTCTTTCGTTCCGAACGGGGCAGGCTGCCGTAGTTCACGAGCTCGAGCTTTACCGAGACCAGCAGCTGCTTTTTGATCTGGTGACCGGCCTCGTGAACCAGTTCGGGGGCGCGTGCCGCGGCGACTCCTTCGGCCCGCTCCACGATCAGTTTCATGTGATCGCGACCAGCGTCATCGCGGGTTAAATGGATCTGGTACTCGGAACCGAGGCCCGGAACTGCCGAGAGGATGGTGTCGATGCTGCTTGGGTAGATGTTGACACCGCGGAATTTGAGGGTGTCGTCAGAGCGCCCTTTGATTCGCGAATGACGCGGCAACAGCGATCCGCAAGTGCAGGGTCCGGGGATGATCCGGGTGATATCGCGGGTACGGTAACGGATCAGCGGCGCACCTTCTTTGCAGAGGGTGGTGACCACCATCTCGCCCCATTCGCCGTCTGCGACCGGTTGCAGGGTTTCGGGATCGATGATTTCCAGAATATAGTAGTCGCCCCAGTAGTGGATGCAGTCGTGATCAGAACACTCGATGCCGGTGCCGGGCCCGTAGAGCTCGGTGAGGCCGGTGATGTCGAACAGCTCGGCGCCGCCGAACAGTTCGGAGATTTTGTTGCGCATCGAATTGGAGGAGCGTTCGGAACCGTAGATAATTTTCTTCACCGAAATTTTGTCGGCGACGCCGCGACGGTGGATCTCCTCCGCCATCAGCAGTGCCATCGAGGCTGTAGAGCAGAACACCGTCGACTGGAAATCGAGCAGAAACTGGATCTGCATGTCGATGTTGCCCGGACCGACCGGGACTGCCAGCGCACCGAGTTTTTCACAGCCGAGCTGAAAGCCCATACCAGCGGTCCAGACGCCGTAACCGACGGCGACCTGTACCCGGTCGAGGGGGGTCACTCCTGCCATCTGGTAGCAGCGGGCGAAGAAATGGGTCCAGTCATCCAGGTCCTTCTGCGTGTAACTCAGTACCTTGCGTTTGCCGGTGGTGCCGGAGCTGGCATGGATGCGGGCGACCTGCTCGAAGGGGACGGCGCGCAGCGGGAAAGGGTACCCCTCGCGCAAATCGTCGGCGGTGGTGAAGGGGAGCTTGGTCAGATCGCTAAGCGCGGTGACCTCTTCCGGTTTGATTCCGGCCTGATCGAGGGATTCGCGGTAGAAGCTCGATCCTTCATAGGCGTGTTTCACGGTCCACTTGAGCCCTGTCAGCTGGTGTGCTTTTAGCTCTTCAGCGGATTTAAAATCGGGCATGAAATTCTGCTGATGCATATCGGGTTTCTCCAGACGAATGTTGGTCAGACCGGCCGCACCGAGACGACTGGCTGCCGGATTGTCCTGGCTGGCCGCACCGAGAAAAGTTGAGCGCAGGGCCGGATCATTAAGCAGCTTTTTGCTGTCCCCCTGTTCGACGATACGACCGTTGGCCAGCAGGTACGCGTTGTCGGAGGCGGAGAGGGCGCGCGCGGCATTCTGCTCGACCAGCAGGATCGAGGTGCCGGCGCGGGCCAGCTGGTGAATAATGGCAAAAATTTCGTCGGTAATCAGCGGAGCCAGTCCCAAGCTCGGTTCGTCGAGCAGCAGCAGGCGCGGTTTGGCCATCAGCGCCCGGCCCATAGCGAGCATCTGCTGTTCGCCGCCGGAGAGGGTTCCGGCCAGCTGCTCGCGGCGTTCGCTCAGCTTCGGGAAACGCTCAAACACTTCGGTCATACGAGCGGACTGTTCGCCTTTGGCCAGCTTGAGTGAAACCGCCCCTAGTTTGAGATTTTCCAGCACCGAAAGATGACCGAACACTTCTCGGCCTTCGGGAGAGAGGACCACTCCTTGGCGAACCATGTAGGCAGGCGCTTTGCCGGTCGTCCCCTGTTCCTCAAAATGGATGGTACCGCCGGTCGGTTTAACCAACCCCATGATACATTTGAGCAGGGTGCTTTTACCCGCACCGTTGGCGCCGACCAGTGCCACAGTTCTTCCGGCATCGACCTTGAGATCGACCCCGAACAGGGCCTGGGCGGCTCCGTAATGGGCGGTGAGGTTGTTGATGTTGAGCATGGTTCGTTCCATGTGCGTTTGCCTCAATGAGCTGTTGCAGGTCTTCTTTCACTCCCCGTGTGACGCAGCCGGAATGAAATTGAGCTTCTGTGATCAGGGCGGCTCCCATGCGCTGCGCTTAACCTCGCGGCAAGGCTCCTGAAAAAGCCTGCTCCACTTCGGCGAAGGCAAAGGGGGAGGAGCCGCATCGCTAAGCCGTCGCGTCCATCCTGCCTAAATATGCTTCCAGCACCAGCGGATTGCACCTCACCTCATCCGGTGAACCGGACGCTATACAACGCCCGCTATCCAGCACCACGATCTGGTCGGAGATCTCCATGACCAGATCCATGTCGTGTTCCACCAGCAGCAGAGTATATCCGGCGATGCGCAGGCGGTTCAATTGATCGCCGACGGCAGCGGTCTCTTCGGCGTTGAGTCCGGCGACCGGTTCGTCGAGCAGGATCAGTTGAGGATTGCCGACCGTGGCGCGAGCCAGCTCGACCCGTTTTTTGTCGCCGTAGGAGAGCACCCCGGCGGGCCAGTTGGCTTTGTCGGTCATGCCGAAACGATCGAGGGCTTCCATCGCACGCAGCTTCAACTGACGTTCGCGATGACGAAGATAAGGTAGCCGCAGCATCGCCATCAGCATCGACCTGCCACCCTCGCAGGTCAGGCCGGTCAGTACATTGTCGAGCACCGTCAGGCGCGGGAACAGCTTCAGGTTCTGGAAGGTGCGGGCGATACCGCTGTGAGCAATATCGTGGGCTGGTTGGCCGGTGATGTCGGCTCCGGCAAAGGTAACGGT
The DNA here is from genome assembly GCA_002868865.1 of Desulfuromonas sp. Classification (GTDB taxonomy): domain Bacteria; phylum Desulfobacterota; class Desulfuromonadia; order Desulfuromonadales; family Geopsychrobacteraceae; genus BM509. The sequence continues at coordinate 7,097 of PKUC01000105.1, forward strand.
TCCTTCCGTAGGCTTCAGTACGCCGCTGACGCAATTGATCAGGGTGCTTTTGCCGGCGCCGTTGGGGCCGATCAGCGCGGTCAGTTTGCCGCGCGGCACCTCGAAGCTGACCTTGTCCAGCGCGGGCAGGCCTCCGAAACGTTTACCGAGATCCTCAAGCTGCAGCATCTTTGCGCCTTGTGAGAGCCATTTTGATTTTGATCTGTTCCAGCAGGCCGGTGACCAGCCCCTGCGGCAGGAACATCAATACAAAGACCAGGATGCCGCCGTGGACGAAATCCTTGTAGTTTTCAAACACGTCCATCCATTCGGGCAACATGGTGATGAATCCTGCACCGAGCAGCGACCCCCAGACCGAACCCATGCCGCCGATGACGACCATGATCGCCATGTCGGTGGAAGTAAAGATACTGAAGGAGTCGGGGCTGACGAAGCCGTAGCAGTGGGCGAACAGGCTCCCGGCTACCGAGGCCATGACGGCGGAGAGGACGAAGACCTTGACCTTCGCTCTGCGGGTGTCGACGCCGAGGGCAGCGGCCGCCGTCTCTTCTCCGGCCAGGGCGGCCAGTCCGCGACCGACCCCGCTGCGCACCAGGTTAAGGCAGAGCATCAGGGTGATCAAGGCGAAGGTCCAGACCAGGTAGTGAAAACGGACTTCATCATCGAAGGCGAAATCACCGATGGAGAGTGGCGGCACACCGGAAAATCCGCTCGGCCCGCCGGTTACTTCGTCCCATTGCAGCATGATGGTGTGGATGACGATGTTGAAACCGAGGGTCGCCATGGCCAGATAATGGCCCGACAGGCGCAAGACCGGAACCCCCACCAGCAGGGCCACCAGGCCGACGAGGCCGGCCACCAGCAGCATGGCCGGCCAGGCGGGCAGGTCGAAGGTGACGGTGCTGATGGCCGAACCATAGGCTCCCAGCCCGAAAAAGGCGGCATGCCCCAGCGAGATTTGTCCGGCAAAGCCGATGAACAGGTTGAGACCGAGGACGATGATGACGTGGATGGCGATCAGGTTGGAGAGGCCGAGGGTGTAGGGATTGTCCTGAAAAAAAGGATAGACCAGCAGCGACAGGGACAGGGCGGAGACCGCCAGTCCGGTGCGGTGGAGATAAAGGAAGTAGAAAATTTTCTGTTTGCCGGTCATTCTATCTATAGACTCTTTCTAACTGTGCAACCCTTTGCGAAACGCTTCCAGGTTCTGTTCCACAAACTTCGCCGGGGCCAAAGTCCGAATCGCCTGTTCGCACTCTTCAGCGTTGAAGAACAGCGTCTGCTGTTTGATCGCCAACCCCAGCAGTACCAGATTGGAGAGAACCGCGTTGCCCAGTCCGCGGGCGATGCCCGAGGCGTCGATCCGTTCTCCTTCACCGTCCTGTTCGGCATTGATCAGCAATGTTCCCTGATCTTTCATCAATCCCTGATGAACCGGCAGGTTGGCCTCCCAGAGGAGTAGACCGATATCGGCCTGACCGGCGCGGATCAGCGGACTGGCGAAGTCGCCGACCTTGATGGTGGAAAGCACCGTACCGCCGCGCTGGGCCATGCCGTGGGTTTCGGCGGTCAACACCGGAATTCCTTTATCCACCGCCACCTGTGCGATGACCCGGGTCAGGAACAGGACGCCCTGGCCGCCGATGCCGCTGACGATGATCTGCTGCTTCATCACTTGGCCTCCTTGACGATGGAATTGACCGGGCAGACCGGGATGCAGGTGCCGCAACCGATGCAGCGGTCCTGATCGATCACCGCTTTGTTGGTTTCATTGTCCATGCTCAGCGCCGGACACTCGAAGGCGACCACGCACTTCTTGCAGCCGATGCAGCTTTCATCGATATCGACCTGGAAGCTCTCCTGGCCGGAGCGCACGCTGCGGTCCATGATGCAGCCGTGGCGCGAGATGATCACCGCAACGCCGCCGTCCGGCTGGCGGATGTAATCGTCGGCCCGTTTGAGCAGACTGTCGAACCCTTCCTTGTCATAAGGGTCGCAAACTTCGAGGAAGTCGACACCGCTGGCTTTAACCAACGGTTCGATCTCCACCACTTTGGTCGGGCTGCCGTCGGCGGCGATGCCCAGATGGGGCACCGGCTGGCCGCCGGTCATCGCCGTGGTGGCGTTGTCGAGAATAACGACGATAATGCGCGATTTCTGGATCACCGCATTGACCAGCGCCGGAATTCCGGCATGGAAGAAGGTCGAGTCGCCGATGGTGACCACCACGGTGGGGAAATCACCGTCCTGACCATCCTGATGATAAGCCTGATAGAATCCGGCCCCCTGGCTGATACAGGCACCCATGCAGTGTACGGTGTTGACCGCGCCCAGGTTCATGCCGAGGGTGTAGCAGCCGATATCGGAGGGGAAGATACCGTCGGGGAAGCTCTGCTTGATGCTGTAGAAAGCGGCCCGGTGCGGGCAGCCGGGGCAGAGTGAAGGCCGTTGGCCGCGCCGTTCGGCGGGCGCTTCCTCCGGCTGTTGCAGACCGAGAAAATCGGCCAGCACCTGGTGGATGACATCCGGGGTCAGTTCCCCTTCTTTCGGGACCGCTCCGCTCTGTTTGCCGACCGCGCCCGAATGACCGAGCAGCAGTTCGATGACCGGATAGGTTTCTTCCAGCACCAGCACCCGATCGTAATCTTCTTTCAACTGGTCGGCAAATTGCGGGTTGAGCGGATAGGGCATCAGCACCTGATAGAGGTCGATCTTGCCGGAAAGTCCCAGCTCCTCCAGCAGATCGGCCAGGTTGCCATAGACGATCCCCGAAGCGACCAATGCCTGTCGCCGGTAACTGCCGTCCCCTTTGCTGAAGAGGGGTTGCAGGTTCTCTTCCTGGGCGATCTGTTCCAAATTGGCGTTCAGCTTGCGGTGCAGGGCGGGCAGGAAGGCCGGAGTTGCCGCCCAGCGGGTCGGGTCTTTTTCGAAGTCGGCCGTGCGCTCCAGTTTGATCGGTTCGCCCAGTTCGACATTCTGCCGTGAGTGGCAGATGCGGGTGGTGGGGCGCAGCACGGTCATCACCTCGTACTTCTCCGACAGCTCAAAAGCGGTTTCGATCATCTCCTTGGCCTGCGCCGGGCTGGCCGGATCGAGCACCGGCACTCGCGCCTGCATACAGAACAGCCGGGTATCCTGCTCGTTCTGCGAGCTGTGCGGACCGGGGTCATCGGCGACGATGGTGACCAGGCCGCCCTTGACGCCGAGATAGGCGGTGCGCATGAAGGGGTCGGCAGCTACGTTGAGGCCGACCTGTTTCATCACTGCGGCTGAACGCTTGCCGGTATAGCTTCCCGCCAGCGCGACTTCGAAAGCGATCTTTTCATTGACCGACCATTCGATATGCAGCGGCTCGACAGCGGTCTCACGACGGTCGATGACCGCCTGCAGGATTTCCGTCGAAGGGGTGCCGGGATAGGCGGCGGCGATCTGGCAACCGGCTTCGATCAGTCCCTGACCTATTGCTTCGTTGCCCATTAGTAACTGAATGTTCTTTTTCATAGGAATAATGCCTTTACCGCAGAGAACGCCGAGGGCGCTGAATATGCATAAAAAAGATTTTTCTCCGTGAGCTCTGCGATCTCAGCGGTGAAACGAATATCTATTTTCCCAACAATCCTTTCGGTCGTACAAACAGCACCAGCAACAGGACAACAAAAGCCACCACATCCTTGTAGGCGCTGGAGAGGTAGCCTGCCGACAGGGATTCGAGCAGGCCCAGGCCGATACCGCCAAGCACTGCGCCGGGGAAAGAGCCGAAGCCGCCGAGGATGGCGGCGGCGAATCCTTTCAGGCCGAGCAGGACGCCGACATCATAATTCAGGGTGGTGATCGGGGTGACTAGCACACCGGCCAGTCCGCCGAGGGCACCGGCGATGGCGTAACTGGTTAAACGAATCTTGCCTGCTGGAATGCCGACCACCGCTGCGGCCGTCGGATTGGAGGCGACTGCGCGCATCGATAGTCCGAGAGGCGTTTTGTAGAAAAACCATGAGAGCAGACTGATGGCGATCAGAGTCAGAAGCATGATCCACAGGGCCTGAGGAAGTACCGCAGCACCGAGAATGGTGATCGGCTCATCGCTGGTCAGAGGCGGCAGGGCCATACGGTTTTTACCCCAGATCAGTTTCATGGCGCCGCGCAGGATAATGGAGATGCCGACGGTGAGGAAGATCAGCACCAGTTCGTGATGCGAACGGGAAGGTCGCAGGCCGAAACGTTCCACCAGCATGGCAACCAGGGCGACACCGGTTACCGCCAGCAGCAGGCCCGGCATCATCGGCAGTCCGGCGGTCAGCAGGGCAGAGAACATCAACATGCCGCCCAGAGAGACAAAATCGACTTGGACAAAATTGACGATCCCCATGGTGTTGTGTACCACGCTGAAGCCGAGGGCGATCAGTGCATAGATAGCGCCGCTGGTCAGTCCGGCAAAGATAAATTGCAGTAGGTCCTGTGTGGTGTGCAAGGGGCGCTCCGTCGGTAGTTCAGGGCCGCTAGCTTAGGGCACTGATCAGCGAAGGTCAAGAGATGTGGGCATTATGGAAGAGGGTTGGTTGTGGCGGTTTTTCCATTGACCCGGTCCGGACCCGGTTTTATGCTGCCGGGGCGCCTTTGCTCAGGTGTTTCGGCGGACCGGGATCCGTTTGAGATAAAAAAAGACCCGAGCCTGGAGGGGGGGGAGGCTCGGGTCTCAAGGTTCCCGAAGGAACGTGTCAAAAAAGTAAAATTTCGTCGTAATTTTGTCAAGAGTAAAAAACTTTAGTTGCGAAAAAAAACGGAACGGATTTTCTTCTTATGGCGATCAGCGGCAGCCCTAAAAAAATAGCTCAGGATATTGCCGACGGGTATCAGAGCTTGACCCCGCCTGGCTTGAAACAGTATTCGGCGCAGGACCTGAAAACGATCCTCTCCGTTCTGCAGCTGGTGCGGCGCGAAATTCGCCAGATCCAGATCCCTCTGGAGGATATATTGCTGATAAAGGCCAAAAACGTGAAGCTGTCCCGCCTCAATCAGGCCGAGATGGTACTGCGCAGCTACTGCCGGAAGAAGCGGATATTGCTCTGAACCGACCTGTGCCTCCGCCCAGTTCTGCGCGGTGGGCTTTCTACTGTCGGACGATCGCCTTTTCATGGTACAAAAAGAGAACAGACCCTCGTTGTGAGGGTTAACATTGCAGGGGCACTTTCTCACCTGTTTTTCATTGCATTTCAGGGATTGAAGATAATGTTGATCATAACAAAAGGCCGAATCGGTCGTTGGCTGCTGGCCGTTGTCCTGATTCTTGCTTTTTTCAGCTCTGCCGTTGCCAAGGTTGCAGATGATTTTGATGCCAACCGTGCACGTCTGCTGGGGCACATGATCCAGCAGCAGTTGTCGCAGAATCACTACAGCCAGACAAAGCTCGACGACGATTTTTCCCAGGCTGCTTTCGACCTCTACCTGACCCAGCTCGATTCGCAGAAGCGTTTTTTGGTGCAGGCGGATGTGAAAAAGCTCGAAGAGTTCAAGCATTTCATCGACGATGCGGTGCGACGGGGTCGCCTCGATCTGCCCGAGTTGGGCCGGTCTCTCCTCAACGAGCGGATCGAGCGGATCCGTCTGATGAGTGCGGCCATGCTGGAGCAGGGGTTCGACCTGACGCTGGACGAAGATCTCGAGACCGATCCTGAGAAGGCTGACTATCCTGCTGACGAGAAGGAACAGAAGGATTTATGGCGAAAAATCCTCAAATATCAGGTGATGGTTCGTTATCTCAATCTCTATGAGGATGAAATTGGTCGTGACGAGAACGGTGCGTTAAAACCGGCGAACGAAGAGACGCTGGCGGCGCTGCGCCAGAAGGCTCGTGAGAAGGTCAACAAGAATAACGATACCCTGTTCGACCGGATGCTCGAAGAGACCCGCCAGGATCATTATGACCGCTACCTGAACGCGGTGACCCGCGCTTACGATCCGCACACCAACTATCTGGCCCCGAACCTCAAGGAAGACTTCGATATCCAAATGAGCGGATCGCTGGAAGGGATTGGCGCGACCCTGACCGAGGACGACGGCTATATCAAGGTGGTCCGGGTCATTCCCGGTAGTGCCGCGTATCGTCAGGGCGATCTCGAAGCGGACGACATTATCCTCCAGGTCGCTCAAGGGACAGATGATCCCGTCGATATCGTCGATACCCGTCTGCGTGACGCGGTGAAATTGATCCGTGGCAAGAAGGGCAGTGAGGTTCGCCTGACGGTTAAAAAGCCGGACAGCCGGCAGGTTGTTATTCCGATTGTCCGCGACCGGGTGGAGATCAAAGAGACCTTCGTCAAGGGAACGACGGTAAAGGATCCCGAAACCGACCGAACCTTCGGCTATATCAAAATCCCGTCCTTCTATCGTGATTATAACGGCGGCACCGGACGCAACTGTACAGATGACCTGCGCAAAGAGTTGCAGCGGTTGAAGAAGGCGGACATGGCTGGCCTGATCCTCGATCTGCGCAATAACGGCGGTGGTGCACTGTCCGACGCTGTTTCGATTACCGGACTGTTTATCGAACAGGGGCCAGTGGTGCAGGTGCGGGACGGTTCCGGCAGAATCCGTGTGCTCGACGACACCGATCACTCGGTGGAATACGACGGGCCGCTGGTGGTTCTGGTCAATCGTTTCAGTGCCTCGGCATCGGAGATTCTTGCCGGCGCACTGCAGGATTATCGCCGTGCCCTGATCGTCGGCGATGAGCACACCCACGGCAAAGGAACGGTTCAGGCTATGCTCGATCTGGACCGCAAGCTTAATATCAGAGGGATGTCCAAGTATCGTCCGCTGGGTGCGGTGAAGGTCACGATCCAGAAGTTTTACCGGATCAGCGGTGAATCGACCCAGGAACTCGGTGTGGTACCCGATATCGTACTGCCATCGCGTATGGATGGTCTGAAAAGCGGTGAAAAGTACCTCGATAATGCGCTCTCCTGGGATCGGATCAAGCCGGTCGATTATCAGCTCTGGAAGGAACCCTTGAATCTGGAGATGCTGAAGAAACACAGCGAACAGCGGACCGGTCAGGCGCAGGATTTCGTCAAGATCGTCGAACGCGCGGAGCGCTCGCAGCAGCGTCGTGAAGAGACCCTGCAGACGCTGGTGCTCAGTGAATTCTCCTCCGAACGGGAAGAGACCCTCATGCTGGATAAGGATGATATCCTGTCATCACCTCACGGTACGATGTCGCCCCCGGCCGCTGATGAAACGGACGCAGGCGAGAGTGAAAGCAAGGTGAAGAAGAAGAGCGAAAAGGCGGTACCGACTCTGGATGAGACTATTTCCGAAGATCCTTATGTCGATGAAAGTGTGGCGCTGCTGCGCGAAATGGTTGCCGCAGACGGGTGATTGCACCGAATTAAATAATGTGAAAAGGGCCTGTCACCGCTATTGGGGTGTGCAGGCCCTTTTTTTCAGGAAAGCTCGTGTCGTTTTTGCAGGTAGGGCTGTACCGCCGACAACGATTTCTTCAGGTCGCGGGCCGAGTGCGCTTCAAGGGTCAGGCTTGGCGGGTTCTGCAGAGCGTAGATATGTCTGAACAGCGCGGTAAAATCGATCTGTCCCTGATCGACGGGGAGGTGGTCATCGGCGGTGCCTCGATTGTCGTGCAGGTGAATGTGGCGGGTGTGACGACCGAGCAGTTCGAACCAATTGTCGAGAGGTGTTTTGCAGAACAGGTTCCAGTGGCCGACGTCAAAGCAGTGGCCGAGCCAGGGGCTGTCAAGCGCGTCGAGGAGATCGGCGAGGGTCCTGGGATGCTCTTCGTAGATGTTCTCGAGGGTCATGCGGCAGCCGATCTGTTCCGCTCGTTTTAGCAGTGGCGGCCAGAAAAGCAGGCTCTGTTCGTGCCAGAGATTCGGTTTTCGATCGTAGCGCCACCGATCGTAGCCGGGGTGAAAAACGATCAACGATGCCCTGAGGGTGTCTGCGACGTCGAGCGTCTGGTTGAACCGCTTGCGGGTGATGGCTTCGATGTCGGGATCGTGGGAGCCGGGGTTGAGATCGAAGAAGGGGGCGTGGATCGTGATGTCCAGACCTTCTGCGCCCAGCGTGTCGCCGACGGTTTGCAGAAAATTCAGATCGAGGCTGTCTAATTCTTCTCCCTGCCAGGCGATTTCGGGCTGAAAACGATTTTTCAGCAGCCACTTGAGCCGTTTTTTCAACTGCCTGCCCGGCAGGTGGATGTGCAGTTTGTCGTGCATATTTTCGCTATCCTAACGCAATTTTTTCGAGGTTTTTGATCGCGGGAGGCTTGCCGATGGTGATCAGTACGTCGTTGGCTTCGATCAGGGTGTCCGGACGGGGGTTGAAAATCGGCGGCTGGTTACTTTTGTTAATGCCGACGATGATGACCCCCAGGTCTTTCCGCACTCCGGCGTCGATCAGTGTTTGACCCTCCAGTGGTGAACCGGAGCTGATGCGGATCTCCTCGATCTGCAGTTCGAGATGTTCACTTCCGGTGGCGATGTCGATGAAATCGACTACCGAAGGGCGCAGGATGGCGTCGGCCATGCGTGACGCGCCAATAATATAAGGCGAAATGACCTTGGTGGCTCCAGCACGCTGCAGTTTCAATTCGGAACTTTTTTCACTGGCGCGGGCCAAAATATAAAGCGCCGGACTCAAACCGCGCGCGGTGAGGGTGATAAACACATTCGCAGAGTCTGAAGTGACGACGGTGACCAGCCCCTTGGCGCGATCTATTCCCGCCTGCATCAGGATATGATCCTGCGTGGCGTCACCGTGGATACAGAGAATGCCCTGCTTTTGCATTTCGATGCAGAGCTCCTCGCTCTGCTCGACGACGACAAACGGGACCGGTTTCGCTGCGAAATCGCGACAGATCAAGCGGCCGATCCGGCCGTATCCGCAGATGATGTAGTGTGCTTTTGTCTTGCCGATTTTCTTTTCCACCTTTTTTCTCCCGAGAATGGATCGAAGCTGGCCTTCGAGCATGAACTGGACCAGGGTGCCGATGGTGTAGGCGATGGTGCCGGCACCGAAGATGATGAGAAAAATCGTAAAGACCCGGCCCTCGAAGGAGAGAGAGTGGATCTCGCGAAAACCGACCGTCGCCAGGGTGATGACGGTCATGTAGAGAGCCTCAAACGCGGTCCAGTCTTCGATCAGCATGTAGCCGACAGTGCCGCCCCCGATGAGGAGGACCAGCGTTAGCAGGGAATAGCGAAATTTGCGTACGGGATCCATCGGCACTCCATCGGGACACGGGTCGCTGCCGATGATAACTATGGCTGTAGGAAAACGCAAGGTGCCGCCCGGTGTGAAATATTCCACCGTAATGATAAGTAAAAGGCAAAAGAAAAGCGTTGACAGTATCTGTATACTGTATACAATTCTTTTTTTGGTAAATTTGAAGACAAAGGAGTCGATGCTGTGAAAAGTAAGCCGATTGAGCGACATCAGACGCTTCGAGAAAAGATTCTGGAGACGATCCGTGAATCGATTTTGAGGGGAACATTGAAGCCCGGTGAAAAAGTCGCCGAGCCCGATCTTGCCGAACGTTTCGGCATCAGCCGCACGCCGATCCGGGAAGCATTCCGCCAGTTGGAATCGGAAGGGTACCTGACCGTTATCCCGCGCAAGGGGGCTGTGGTCACTGCGCTGTCGGAGCAGGATGTTCAGGAGTTCTACGCGATCAAGAGTATCCTCGAAGGATATGCCGCTGCCCTGGCGGCGGTCCGTTTGGAGGATAGGGACATCGACCGTCTCGAGCAGATCAATGAGCGGTTGAAGCACTTGGCCACCGAGGGGGACGTCAAGGCATTTTTCCGGGTTCACAATGAGTTTCACGAGCTTTTTTTGAAAGCATCCGGCAACAAAAAGCTGTATGATCTCGTTCTGCAGTTGGGCCTCAAGTTCAACCGACTGCGGATGGCGTCGCTCTCGGTCGAGGGGCGCATGTCGATTTCTGTCTCGGAGCACGAAAAGTTGATCCAGGCGTTCCGTAATCATGACGCCATCGAGGCTGAGAATCTGGTCAAAAAGACGGCCACTATCGGTGGAGAGGTGCTGCTGGAAAGTCTGACGATGGCCGAGTGTGGCAAAGGGAAGGATTCAATCCTGCAGCAGCGGATTGATGTCTAGTTTTTTTTCGATTGTTGAAGGAGTTTTCTGTTCATGATGTTTCGGGTTTTGCTGACACTGGTCGTGGTTGTGCTTTTCGTTGGATCTGCGTCGGCGCGCACCCTGTCGTTGGGGTTTAATGATGAAACCGCGCAGGTGGTTTACGAGCAGCTGCTGACGCGGGAGGCCTATGGCGACTCCGATATGCGGGCACGGCTGTGGTATGACGAGGAATCGGAAATTTTTCTCGGATCGGCCGGTGTCGGAGTCAACGGTTCGCCGGGTAATATTCCCGGCTTCAAGACCGGTATCAAGGTGATGGCCAACGGTTACGATAAGAACAGCGTCAGCCTGCTGGCAGTGAGCCTCGGCTTGCTGGCGGATTACACGCCGCCGTTTTTGCAGGGATTCGGTGCGACAGCTGAAGTTCACTATTCTCCCAGCGTTTTTACCTTCCTCGATGCGAAGGATTATCTCGAAACCGGGGTTTCGATCCGTTACGCTCTGATGCCGAAGGCGGCTCTTATGTTGTCTTACCAGAACATTCTGGTGGATTATGAAGATTTTGGTGATGTCCGTCTGGATGACACCGTGCGGATCGGGGTGCGGATCGACTTCTGAGCGGTTTCGACCACCTGAGCAATAACTGAAAACGCCCCCGGGACGAAGGTTCCGGGGGCGTTGCTGTTTGTTTCGCTAGCAGTTCGTTGTTCTGTTGTACTCAGAGCGTCAGGCGCAAACCATCGTGCGCCACTTTGAGTTCCAGCGGACCCTGGTCGCGGAGCATGGCATCCCCGGCGTGGGTCAGGATGATGTTGTCGCAGCGCAGGCGTTGGCGATGGATCATCAAGGTCGCGTAGTCGAGATGGGATGGACTCGGTTGGTCGTACTGAAAACACTCGCAGATCAGCAGATCTGCATCTTCAGCGAGGGGAACCAGTGTTTCGGTCCATTCTGTATCGCCGGTGTAGGCGACCGTTCTGCCGGATGAGACAATCTTGAATCCCAGTGCTTGACCGCAGTGGCCGTGGCGCATGGCGAAAGTGGAGATGTCCATGTCGGTATGGCTGAGCTTCTGACCCGTACCCGGTTCGATATACTCCAGGTCAAAATTGAACCCGCTGCTGAAGGTCCCCGGATAGAGGACATCGCAGGCCGCTTCCACCTGCTTCTGCAGACCGCGCGGTCCGATCAGGGTCAATGGCCGGGTACGCTGGGAGATGTATTTGGCGTTGAGGAGCAGAAAGGGTAGCCCGCCAAAATGATCACCGTGCAGGTGGCTGATGAGGACGGTGTCGATCTGATCGATGTCGAGGCCGCGTTGGTTTAGGCCGATCAGACTCGAGCAGCCGCAGTCGAGGAGATAGGTCGTGGCCGGGCTGCTGACATGGATGCAGGCCTGCAAACGCCCGCCGCTGCCAAAAGCATCGCCAGTGCCGACAAATTGTACGTTGACTGCTCCCGCCATCTGTCGGCCCCTTTAGCGATTGATTCTGTTCAGTTCTTCCTTGATCATCCGATCCAGTTCGGCAAAGCTCCGCTCGTTGAGGCGGCGGCCGTTGACAAAGATGGTCGGTGTGCCGCGGACGCCCACATCCCGTCCTTGACGGATATCGTCCTGAACCTGGCGCTTGAGGGCCGGGTCCTTCAGATCTTGTTTAAAGCGAGGCATGTCGAGTCCGGCCTGCAGGGCGAGGGCGTTGATCTTCTGGGGATTGAGCTTGTTGAAATGCTCAAACAGCAGGTCATGAAGGGGCCAGAATTTGTCCTGGCGTTCCGCCGCCAACCCGGCGATTGCCGCCAGTTCGGCGTTGCGGTGCATCTTGAGCGGGAAATTCTTGTATACCAGCCGAGACATCTCCGGGTGCGCCTGTTGCGCTTTCTTCAGCAGCGGCACCGCTTTGGCGCAGTAGGGACACTCAAAATCATCGAATACGACAATGGTGACAGGGGCGTCCACCGGGCCGAGGGTCGAGGCGCTACCGACTTCGATATCTTCACTGATCTCCAGGTGTGCCAGGGTCAGACTGTTGGTGGAGGAGCTTTTCAGCAGCAAGCGGTCCGGTCCCTGTGGGATAATGCCATCGATGGTTTTGTCTACCGGGATCGCACCGATCAGCTGTCCGGCGGTGGTGTAGACCTCAACCTGACTTGCTGAGGTGAGCACATAGATGCGCTTACCATCGGCAGTGGCAACAACATCCTGTGGCGTTGACCCGAGCGGGATGCTTTTGAGGGGCTGGATATCGACCGTTGCTGCGCCGGCCAAAGAAGACAGGCAGAACAGGATCAGGGTGGTCAGCAGGCTACGAACAGAAATCATCGGGGACGATCCTTTCATGGCTGTGATAGTCAGAGGCGCGGTCTAGCTGCGCATTTTTTGAATCAGAGCGAGGTCCGCCAGGACCAGCGCCGTCATGGTTTCGACGATCGGGATGGCGCGTGGCACCACGCAGGGGTCGTGACGCCCTTTGGCGCTGAGGGTGACCGGATTGCCCTGGTAGTCGACGGTCTGTTGCTCCTGGCCGATGGTCGCTGGCGGCTTGAAGGCGACGCGAAAGCAGAGCGGCTCTCCGTTGGAGATTCCACCCTGTACGCCGCCGCTACGGTTGCTGGATGTTCCCAGCCGGCCATCTTTAAGTACAAACGGATCGTTGTGTACGGACCCGCGCATGCGCGCACCGTCAAAACCGGAACCGATTTCAAAGCCTTTGGAGGCAGGGAGCGACAGCATGGCCATCGCCAGGCGCGCTTCCAGTCGGTCGAAGGCCGGTTCGCCCCATCCGGCCGGGACGTTGCGGCACACGCAGCTGATGACGCCGCCCACCGAATCTTTGGCCTGCCGCGCGGCGAGAATTTCGTCGCTCATCTGTTGTGCCGAAGCGCCGTGCGGGCACCGGACATCGAAGCTGTCGACCTGTGCGCGGGTCAGGATTGAACTATCGACCTCTGCACTGTCAACGGTGCCGACCGCGCTGACCCAGGCGACAATCTCGATACCGTAGACCTCGAGCAGAAATTTTTCGGCGATCGCTCCGGCGGCGACCCGTCCGATGGTTTCCCGTGCGCTGGACCGGCCGCCACCACTCGAAGCGTGAATGCCGTATTTGGCGCGGTAGGTGTAGTCGGCGTGCGACGGGCGAGGGATGTCGTTCATCTCGCTGTAGTCGCCAGGGCGCTGGTCCTTGTTGGCGACCAGAAGGCCGATCGGGCTGCCGAGGGTCAGGCCGTTTTCCACCCCGGACAGAATCTGGACCTGATCCGCTTCGTTGCGGTCGGTCCCCAGTTTGTTCTGGCCCGGTCTGCGCCGGTCGAGCTGGGTTTGAATGTCGGCAGCCGTCAGCGCCATACGTGACGGGACACCGTCAACGATCGCGCCCACACCGGCACAGTGTGATTCGCCGAAGGTAGAAACTTTATAGAGGGTTCCGAAGCAGCTGGACATAAAAAGAAACTCCAATCGTAGGATTTTAACCCGCGTATCATATCAGAAACTGTCTTTTAGCGCTAATTGCAATCCTAACTTGGGGTGTTAATGTGAAAGTTGTGGTTCTTCTCAGCAGACGACGGGAGCCATTCGCGAAGATGACGCAAGAGGGCGTCATACCACCACAGCCCGCAGCGGCCACTTTCTTCCTGCAGGCGGTTTGTTGATCGACAGCCCTGGCATTCGCGAGTTGCAGCTTAGCGATTGTGAAGCAGGTGTCTCCTCGTTGTTAAACGTAAAAATTTTGATCGCTGACCAGCATCGGGAGCACATGAATGCGCTTGCGGTCGGTAGGAATCCCCCTGCTTGAAAATTGTCCGCTGGGCTATAGGCTCGAGGTGAATGGCAACGCTCAGAAATACAAAGGACTCATTTCGC
>PKUC01000093.1 GCA_002868865.1 Desulfuromonas sp.
CTGCCGAAGAATATCGAAAGCTACTATCAGGAAACCGGCCGCGCCGGGCGTGACGGCCTTGCGGCTGAAGCGCTGTTGCTGTTCGGTTACGGAGACATCGCCTTGTCGCGCGGGCTGATCGAGAAGGGTGGCAACCCCGAACAGAAGCGAATCGAAATCCACAAGCTCAACGCGATGGTCGGTTTTGCCGAGGCGACGACCTGTCGACGGCGGGTGCTGCTTGGCTACTTTGATGAACGCCTCGACGAGAATTGTGGAAACTGTGATATTTGTCTGAATCCGCCTGAGACCTACGACGCCACCGAAGAGGCGCGCAAAGCCCTCTCCTGTGTCTTCCGGGTCGGCCAGCGTTTCGGTGTCGGTCATGTGATCGATGTACTGCGTGGCGCCAAAACCCAGCGTCTGCGCGATCTTCGCCACGACCAGCTATCGACCTACGGGATCGGCAAAGAGCAGAGTCAGGATCAATGGAGTCACCTGATCCGTCAGCTGGTTCATTTGGGGTACCTGCAGCAGGATATCGCCAACTATTCTGTGTTGCGTCTGACCGAGGAGGCGCGCCCGCTGCTGCGCGGCGAATGCCATCTGACCCTGGCCCGTCCGCGAGTCAAGCCTGCCGCGGCGGGGAAAAAGGTCCGCAAGCAGATCGTCGGCCTCGACTACGATGAAGAGCTGTTCGCGCTGCTGCGCGCCCGCCGGAAAAAGATCGCCGATCGGGACGAGGTGCCGCCGTTTGTGGTGTTCGGTGACGCCAGCCTTGCCGAAATGGCGGCGACCCTGCCGACCAATCGGGCCGCGCTGCTCGATATCAACGGAGTCGGCGAGCATAAACTGGAAAAATACGGTGCTGAGTTTATCGAAGAGATCGAACTCTATTTGTGCCGCTAACCTGCCCACGTTTTGACTGCTGTTTTTGAAGGAGAGTGCCCTTGAAGATTGTTTCTTTTAATGTCAATGGCCTGCGCGCCCGGCTGCACCAGATCGAAGAGCTGATCATCAGCCATCAGCCCGATATCATCGGCCTGCAGGAAACCAAGGTGCATGACAGTGAGTTTCCCCGCGAAGCCATTGAGGCGATGGGTTACCGGGTGGTCTACCACGGCGGCAAGGCGCACTATGGCGTCGCTCTGCTGTCGAAGCTGGCGCCGCAGGATGTTGAAAAAGGTTTTCCCGATGAGCCGGAGGATGCGCAGCGGCGGCTGATTATTGGCCGCTATCCGCTGGCCGATGGGCGTACCCTGCGGGTGGTCAACGGCTACTTTCCGCAGGGCGAAAACCGCGATCATCCGACCAAATTCCCCAACAAACAGGCCTTTTATGCCAATCTGAATGACTGGTTGCAGCGTAAGGCCGACCCGCAGGAACTGTTGGTGGTGCTGGGGGATATGAACGTCGCACCCATCGATGCGGATATCGGCATCGGTGATGTCAACGCGCGGCGCTGGTTGAAGACCGGCAAGTGCTGCTTTCTGCCGGAAGAGCGTGAGATGCTGCAGCGCGTCAGCGACTGGGGGCTGGTCGATACCTATCGGCAGTACCACCCCGATATCGATGATCGCTTCAGCTGGTTCGATTACCGTTCACGCGGTTTTGCCCAAGAGCCGAAACGGGGCCTGCGGATCGATCTGGTGCTGGCAACGGCCCCGCTGCTGGATTGCTGTATCGCTGCCGGAATCGACTACGAGATCCGTGCCATGGAAAAACCGTCCGATCATTGTCCGGTCTGGGCCGAGTTTGACCTGCTTTAGGGCAGAACCTTTTTCCACGGCTGAATGGTGACCGATTCGAACAGACCGGCTTTGGCGTAGGGGTCGCCTGCGGCAAAGGACTGCGCTTCTTCAATGGTTTCGAGGTCGAGGATCACCAGCGATCCGTTCATGTTCCCCCCGGAATCGAGGGTCGGCCCGGCGGCGTGCAGCTTTTCGCCAAAGCTTTTTAGATACTCAACATGGGCCGGGCGGTTGTCCATGCGGACCTGAAGGTGGTCGGGCTTGTCGAAACAATGAACACTATAGAGCATAAGGTCTTTCTCCTGCGATTGAGGTGAGTGGTGTCCGTTCAGCTTGATGCCCGGCAGAGCTGTAATTCCCGCTCCAGCGGCAGGGTGAAATAGACCTTCGTTCCCTGACCGAGGATGCTGTCGACCCAGATTTTACCACCGTGTGATTCAACGATGTTTTTGGCGATGGCCATCCCGAGCCCGAGCCCCTGTTTGGCGGTCATGGAGGAGTCGACTCGGTAAAATTCATCAAAGATTTTGTCGATCTGGTCTTCACCGATCCCAATGCCTTGATCGCTGATGGAGAGCTGAAACTGGTTTTCGGTGAGTTTTCCCTTGATGTCGATCGGGGTTCCGTTCGGTGAAAACTTGACGGCGTTGACCAGCAGATTTTCGATGACCTGCGTGATCTTGTTCTGATCGACCATCAGCGCTATAGGCTCTTCGGGCAGTGTGATAGAGAAGGGATGGGTTTTGGTGTTGGTTTGATACTGTTTGATCAGTTTCTCCAGCTGCGGGCCGAGGTCGCACCACTCTTTTTTGATTTCAATAAGCTGTCCCGATTCAACTCGACTGAGGTTGAGAAGATCGTCGATGATCTTTTCCAGCACCTGAGACTTTTCATGGATGATTGTGGCGAATTCGGTTTGATCCTGTGGCGAAAAGACGCCCGGATTGATCAACAGCTCGGAATATCCCATCAGTGCCGAAAGTGGGGTTCGCAGTTCGTGGGCCGCAGTGGAGATAAAGGCATTTTTCATCTGGTCGAGTTCCCGCTCCTGGCTGATGTCGCGCAGTAGGGTAATGACACCCGATTGATCCCCTTTTTGCAGATGAACCAGTGAAGACTTGACTTGGATGATTCGTGCGGAGTCCGAGCCGGGACCTGGCAACTCAAAATCGAGCACTTCATTGTGTTTGACCCGGGATGAGATGTCGGTGTGGTAATTCAGAAAGTTTCTGTTGTTGATGATGGTGCCGATGGGATTGCCGAATGCATCGGCGAGCTTGATCCCGAGCAGGTCCTCGGCGGAGGCGCTCATCAGCACAATCCGTTGGTGGGTGTCGGTAAAGATCAGCCCGTCGGCCACAGATTTGAGGATCGCTTCGATTCTGTCGCGGGACTCTTCCGCTTCGTGCAGGGCCTGCTCCAGATAGGCTTGGGCCTTTTTGCGCTCGGTGATGTCGATGTCGGCGCCGCGGTAGCCGGTCAGATGGCCTTGGTCATCGAGCATGGGGATGGCATTGGTTTCCAGCCAGATGGTTTGCCCA
>PKUC01000006.1 GCA_002868865.1 Desulfuromonas sp.
CCTGTCCCCTCGAAAATCCGACCATTGTCGCTGCTGATGCGGCCGATCGCTTTTAATTCCACGCCGTATGGCACCGGTTTTTTATATTTAACGTTGAGCTCAAGGGTGACGCCGAAGGTGTTACCATCGTAAAAGACCATGATGGCGCGACCGATGGTTTCATCGAGGATCGCCGCGGTTATGCCGCCATGGGTGATGTTCGGATAGCTCTGGTGGAATTTCTGCGGGGTGAAGCAGGCGATGAGCTCGTTGTTTTCGGTCTGGTAAAAACTGGCCTTGAGGCCGAAGTCGTTTTCGATGCCGCAGACCATACAATCGCGCGAGATGTTCTGAGCCGCACGGATCTTATGTCTCATCGTATCCTCACTGCCGAAAGGTTGAGGGGTTGGGTGTTTCATTGGAGGTAAAAAATTTTACCTTGGATAAATTTTTCTTGACCTTCTTACTGAGCAACAGGTATAGAGTGAGCACGGAGTTGCCTCTGCTGTTGATTACAAAAATATCATTGACACTCCGGTATGTCTCTCCAAATTGCGCCCGTTGCCCGACGTGGCGCACTTTTTTTATCCGCGACGTGCGCTGAGTCGACACGCGGGCACTCCGTTTTTTAAAAAAAATTGATCCCCGACATGGTGTTGGGTGCTTTATGCTCAGTGATTTTTCGTGTAAAAATGGTATGAGGCTGGACAATATCTACACAACAATCGTTTTTAAAAGGGTGCGCATATGAGCGATGTCGGTAAATTTATCGAAGGCATTGGCCGTTTTCAGAAGCTCCACTACGGAGACAATCCGGCTTTGGCTGAGGAGCTGAAGTCGGGCCAGAATCCCAAGGCGATGCTGATCGGTTGCAGTGATTCGCGGGTCGATCCCGCTCTGTTGACCGATTGTGCTCCCGGTGATCTGTTTATGGTGCGCAATGTGGCAAACCTGGTGCCGCCCTATTCCCTCAGTTCCGGGTATCACGGGGTCAGTTCTGCGCTGGAGTATGCGGTCTGTTTTCTCGAGGTTGAAAACATTATCGTCCTCGGCCATTCCGGGTGCGGTGGTATTGCCGGGCTGATGCAGAGCTCGGAGGACAACGAAGTCGGTGAATTTATCGGCCGCTGGGTCCATATCGCGTCGTCGGCCAAGGAGAAGGTTCTCCGTGAGTTGCCCGATTCCTCTCCCGAGCGTCAGGCCCATGCTTGTGAGAAAGAAGCGATTCTGGTGTCGCTCGACAACCTGCTGACGTTTCCATGGATCCGTGAAAGGGTCGAGGCTGGCAAGCTCACTCTGCACGGCTGGTACTACAATATCAAGACCGGCCAGCTCAAATATTACAACAGAGAGGCAGGCGACTTCGAGGTGCTGGTCGACCGCTATTCGCCAACCCTCCTGAATGCGCGGGAGAACCCCTAGCTGCCGCGTGGGATCAGTTCATCTCGACGATTTCCTGACGCTTGACCTGCAGCAGAAACAGCGGTTTTTCCGCTTCACCGATAAAGTCGAAGCGGGTCGGACCGGTCACTCCCGGATAATTGTCCAGATGCGTCAGCGCAGCGCGTACTGATTCGCGGGTTCGAGTTTCCGGATGACCCACCAGCGTCAGTAAAATGTTGGCGACGTCGAAGGCCTGCGCTTCGAGGATAGACGGTTCCTCATCAAAGCGCTCCCGGTAGAATTCGACAAACTCCTGCACCAGCGGGCTGTGGCTGTTGGCAAAAAAACCGTCGACAAAGACCGCATTCTGGACAAATTTTCCGGCCAGGCGCAGCAGGTCGGGAGAGTTCCAGCCGTTGATCCCCAGCAGGGGAATATCCTCGATTCCGTAAAATGCCAGCTGAGGCGCGATCAGGCCGACTCGATCGGCATAGTCGGGGATAAACAGGGCGTCAAACGTGGTCGACGGGTAGTCCGGCAGGTCGGGGACAAACAGGTCTTCCAGAATCTCCTCTTCGGTGAGGGGCCGGTAACGCGTGTCATCCTTTTTTTTCGGATCTTTTCCCATCAACTTGCGGATCTGGGGGCGAAAATCGGTTGCGTCGGTGGCGTAGCTCTGATCGTCAGTGACCAGTCCGCCATATTTCAGCACTTCCTCAATGAACAGATCGGCCATTTCCCGGCCGGACCGGTTTTCCGGGTAGAGAACTCCGAATGATGTTAATCCACGCTGCTCGATAGCGTACCGCGCCAGCGCACGGACCTGTGAGCGGCTGGTGAGGGAATTGCGGAACACATGATCGCCGATGGCGGGCAGGTTGGTCCGCTGTGAAAGTGACAACAGTGGCGTTCTGTCTTTCTGAGCTTGATCGGCCGCAGCGATCGACGCCGCCCCGGTGAGCGGCCCGGCGATTGCGATGACGCGTTCTTCGTTGGTCAGCGCAGCGGTCTGCTGTCGTGAGGTCTGTGGATCGCCGGCGGTATCCCGGTAGAGAAAACGGAGCGGGGTCGGCTGCGTCGTGTTGTAAAGTTCGAGCGCCAGCTCCATGCTCCGTTTGACGCTATCGCCGAATTGGCTGTAGCGCCCGCTCAGTGGCAGCAGCACTCCGATGGTATCCCCTTGCAGCCATCCTCCCGGTGCAAAGCGATCCATCAGCCGGGCTGCTTCATGGCGGTAGGGGAACGGCGTCGCGGAACTCAGGATTGTTTCGAGATAGGAGCGGGCCAGCTCATCGTCCTTACGCGCCAGCGCCCGTCGCGCCTGTTGCAGGCGGGCGTCAAGGCCGATGGCGCTCTGCTGAAACATAAAAGCCGCCTCGGCCAACAGGTTCTCTGAGACATCACCCTGAAGCAGTTGGTGGGCGCTCTGCAGTACGTCATTTGGTGGCGCGCTGCCTGAGAGGGCGTGCTGATAAAAGAATAGCGCCTGGAGCGGTTTGTCGAGCCGGGATGAGGCCAGTGCCAGGCCGCTAAAGAGGGCGGTTTTGTCGTCCTCTCGCAGGGTGGTCTCACCGGCCAGTGGCAGTAGCATCTGGTAGCCAGCCGCGGTCTCTCCGGAGTTGACCAGACAGAAGCCGATCAGGACCTGTGCCTGGCGGTCCCGCTGTTCGGCGGGGATGCGCTCCAGGTAGAGCAGGGCATCGTTGTAGCGTTTCTGGGCAACAAAGATGCGGCCCAGATAGGTGTAGGCTTCGGGGATGCGTGGCGAATCGTGCTGTCGCAGGACGAAATTACGTAACAGCGACAGGGCCTGTTTGTAGTCGGCCGCCTCGTAGCTGGCGACGCCGCGGAAAAAGATATCTTCCGCGATTGCCGCAGCCGGGCCCGTAGAATCAGTAGATTGTACGGGAAGGGCGCGCGCCATACAGGGCAATAATGTCAGGACGATAAGCAGGCCGAGGATCTGTTTCATGATGCCTTCCCGTATCAATGGAGGATGAAACCGTTAGTCGAACAGCTCCTTCACCTTATCAAAGAACCCTTTGCCGAGGGGGTGAATGTCTTCGCCACTCTCCTGGGCAAACTCTTCAAGCAGTTTTTTCTGCCGGCTATTGAGACGGGTCGGGATCTCGACCCGCAACACCACAAGCTGATCGCCGCGGCCATAGCCCTGCAGCGACACAATCCCTTTTCCCGACAGTTTCAGGACTTTGCCGGTCTGGGTCCCGGCGGGGATCTTCATCTTGACTTTGCCGTCGAGGGTCGGAACTTCAAGTTCGCAACCGAGGGTCGCCTGAACGAAAGAGATCGGTACCTCGCAGATAACATCCTGCCCTTCGCGCTGAAAAATCGGGTGTTCTTCGACGCTGATGACCACATAAAGGTCTCCCGGAGGTCCGCCCTGCGTGCCGGTTTCACCTTCGTTGCTCAACTTGAGGCGGCTGCCGGTTTCGACCCCGGCGGGGATTTTCAGTGAGATGGAGCGCTGCTGCTTGACCCGGCCGGTGCCGCGGCAGTCGGGACAGGGGTCCTTGATAATCTTTCCCTCGCCACGACAGTCGGGACAGGGGCGGGTCATGGTGAAAAAGCCCTGCTGGTAGCGGACTTGTCCGGCGCCACGGCAGGTCGAGCAGCTTTCGGCTTGGGTGCCGGAGCGTGCGCCGCTGCCGGAACAGCTTTCGCACGGTTGATGGCGCGGCAGCTTCAGTTTTTTCTCAGCACCAAATGCGGCATCTTCAAACGAGATGGTCAGGTTGTAGCGCAGGTCATCGCCACGCTGACCGCGTCCGCTGCGCCGCCCGCCGCCACCGAAGATGTCGCCGAAGATGTCGCCAAAGATGTCCTCGAAGGGTGAGCCGCCAAAATCGAATCCTCCTCCGGAGAATCCGCCGGAACTCCCCATCCCCGCATGGCCGAACTGATCGTACGTGGCCCGTTTCTGGGAATCGGAAAGAACTGCGTAGGCTTCGGTCAGCTCCTTGAACTTCTCTTCCGCTTTTTTGTCCCCCGGATTCTTGTCGGGGTGATACTGAACCGCCAGCTTTCGATAGGCTTTTTTGATTTCGGTCTCGCTGGCGTTGCGGTTGACCTGAAGAACCTCGTAATAATCGCGCTTAGACAATCTGACCGCCTTTGAAAAATGGGCAGTCGGTGTAATGTGCCACCGACTGCCCGGGTTTATTTCGGTAGAAAATTATGTCCGACTATTTTTTGTCGTCTTCGACGTCTTCAAACTCGGCGTCAACCACATCGTCTGCCGATTTGTCGTCGCCGGTGCCGGTTGCGTCGCCCGCTCCCTGCTCCTGCTGAGCCTGGGCGTACATCACTTCGGCCAGCTTGTGAGAGGCTTGCGCCAGAGCTTCGGTCTTCTGCTGGATCTCGTCCTTGCTGTCTCCCTCCAGAGCCTTCTTCAGCTCCTCGAGAGCGTCTTCGATCTGCTTTTTGGTGTCGCTGTCGATCTTTTCGCTGTGCTCTTTGAGCGATTTTTCCGTGGTATAGACCAGGCCGTCAGCCTGATTGCGGGCTTCGATCAGTTCACGCTTCTGCTGGTCGTCCGAGGCGTGGGTTTCGGCCTCTTTGACCATTCTTTCGATCTCTTCGTCGGACAGACCGCTCGATGCGGTGATCTGGATCGACTGCTCTTTGCCGGTGCCCAAGTCTTTTGCCGAAACGTGCAGGATTCCGTTGGCATCGATGTCGAAGGTGACTTCGACTTGCGGAACACCGCGGGGTGCAGCAGGGATACCGACCAGCTCGAAATTGCCGATGGTTTTGTTGTCCGATGCCATCTCACGCTCGCCCTGAAGAACATGGACTGAAACCGCTGGCTGGTTGTCGGCCGCGGTGGAGAAAACCTGGCTTTTTTTGCAGGGAACCGTGGTGTTCTTTTCGATCAGCTTGGTCATGACCCCGCCGAGGGTTTCGATACCGAGGGACAGCGGAGTGACGTCGAGCAGCAGGACGTCTTTGACGTCACCGGTCAGAACGCCGCCCTGAATAGCGGCACCGATGGCGACAACTTCGTCCGGGTTGACCCCTTTGCTGGGGGCTTTGCCGAAGATTTCCTGAACCTTCTGCTGAACGATCGGCATGCGGGACATACCGCCGACCAGCAGAACCTCACTGATCTCACCGGCGGTGATCCCTGCGTCCTTCATCGCTGTTTTACAGGGCTCGACCAGGCGATCGATCAGATCGCGGCAGATGCTTTCCAGCTTGGAGCGGGACAGCTTCATGTTGAGGTGCTTGGGCCCGGTCTGGTCTGCGGTGATAAACGGCAGGTTGATGTCGGTCTCCATCGACGAAGAGAGCTCGATCTTGGCCTTTTCCGCACCCTCTTTAAGGCGCTGCAGAGCCATCTTGTCGGTGCGCAGATCGATGCCCTGCTCTTTGAGGAATTCGTCGGCAACGTAGTCGATAATGCGCTGGTCGAAGTCTTCACCACCGAGGAAGGTGTCACCGTTGGTCGATTTGACTTCAAAGACACCGTCACCCAGTTCGAGGACGGAGACATCGAAGGTACCACCGCCGAGGTCGAAGACCGCGATGGTCATCTCGTTTTTCTTGTCCAGACCGTAGGCCAGTGCCGCCGCGGTCGGCTCGTTGATGATCCGTTGCACGTTGAGGCCGGAGATTTTGCCAGCGTCTTTGGTGGCCTGACGCTGGGAATCGTTAAAGTAGGCCGGAACGGTGATGACTGCGTCGGTGACAGGTTCACCGAGATAATCTTCGGCGGTCTGCTTCATCTTCTGCAGGATCATTGCTGAAATTTCCGGGGCGCTGTACTGCTTGCCACGGGCTTCGATCCAGGCATCGCCATTGTCCGCTTCGATAATCTTGAAGGGGCTGATTTCGATGTCTTTTTTGACCGCTTCTGAGCTGAACTTGCTGCCGATGAGGCGCTTGATGGCGAACAGGGTGTTTTCAGGGTTGGTGACCGCCTGCCGTTTGGCCTGCTGTCCGGTGACCCGCTCACCGTTTTCGGTGAATGCGACCATTGACGGCGTGGTCCGTGCGCCTTCGGAGTTGGCAATAACGACAGGTTCGCCGCCTTCCATGACTGCGACGCAGGAATTGGTGGTTCCCAGATCGATCCCGATAATCTTTCCCATGATGGTCTTTCCTCCTTGTAATGTAAGTGCTCTTAAAGCTGAAGTCTGTTGGTTTTTCCTCGGTTATGACTTGTCGTCATCCGAGGTATTGTCCTCCGGGACCTCTGTCCCGGTTGATGTTTCGGGGGCTTTTGCGACCATGACCAGTGATGGCCGCAGCAGGCGCTCGTTGAGCAGATAGCCCTTTTGCATCTCCTGGGCGACGGTGTTGGGCGGATAGTCGCTGGTTTCCATCTGTCCCATGGCCTGATGAACCGCCGAATCAAAGGGTTCACCCAGCGCCGCTACCGGAACAACGTTGAACTTTTCCAGAACGGTCGCGAACTGGTTGAGGGTCATCTGGACTCCTTCGAGCAGTCCGCTGGCGCCTTCGTCCTGAACGGCGTGGTCAACGGCGCGTTCCAGATTGTCGACCACGGGCAGAATTTCGCGCAGGATCGTTTCGTTACCGAACTTTGCCAGCTCCTCTTTTTCGCGCTGACTGCGCTTGCGCAGGTTTTCCATGTCGGCCAGGGTGCGCAGGTACTGTTCGTGATTTTTCTGCGCTTCGTCACGGCTGGCCTCCAGCTCCTGCTGCAGCTGTTCTTCCGCGCTCAGCGTGACAGTCTTATTCTCGTCATCGGCGCTGACTTCTGCTTCCGTATTCGACTGTTCTTCTGGAGACCCGTCCGGGGCCTCAGTGCTGTCGTTTTTTTTCTTCTTTTTTGCCACGTTTGTCTTAACTCCTTATTCCGATTCCCGTTCAAGAACCCGACTCACTAATTGAGCGGTAAAGTCGACAATGGGGATGACCTGCGAGTAGTCCATACGCATCGGTCCGATCACACCCAAGGTGCCGATCGCCCCTTTTTTGCCAGAAAATGGTGAGCTGATCAGGCTGCAGCCCTCAATGGCGTGGTGCTGGCTCTGACTGCCGATAAAGATCTGTACGCCATCGGCGGTCTGGGCCTGGTCGAGTAGTTCGATCAGCTGCTGTTTGCTTTCGAGGGTCTGAAAAATCTTTTTGATCAGTTCCGGGGACGAAAATTCCGGTTGTTCCAGGATCCTTGTCGTCCCGGAGACGTAGACATTGTCTTCGACCTCTGCATTGAGGGCCGCCTGAGAGAGCTTCATCGCCTGCTGCTGCAGTTCGCTGGCGCGCGCTCTCTCCTGCTGGATTTCGTCGGAAAGCTGGTTGCGAATCTCCTGAATTGTCAGGCCGTGCAGGGTCTGGTTCAGGTAGTTGGTAATGTTCTCGAGTTGATGAGGGGTCCAGTCGACGTCCGATTCGATGACTTTGTTCTGCACCAGTCCGGTTTTCGAAACAAAAATGACCAGCAGGCGTTTGTGGGAGAGGCGCAGGAATTCGATCTGCCGAAACACAGTCGAAGAGAATCTCGGGGCCATAACCAGGCCGGTGTAGCTGGAGATGCCCGAGAGAACACGTCCGACCTCCTGCAGGGCGTCTTCAAGGCGCATCCCTTTGAACTGATAGCTGGAGGTTAAACGGGCCTTTTCGCTATCGCTCAGGTCGCGGACTTCGAGCAGAGAATCGATGTAATAGTGAAATCCTTTGCTGGTGGGAACGCGACCGGCCGAGGTGTGCGGAGAGCAGAGAAAGCCCATCTCTTCAAGGTCCGCCATGACGTTCCGTACCGTAGCCGGAGAAAGATTCAGGGCATGCTTGCGAGAGATTGCACGACTCCCCACCGGTTCGGCCGAGGAGATGTAATCCTTGACGATCGCTTCGAGTATATTCTGACTGCGTTGGTTCAGATCTTCCGACACCACGGGCTCCACTGTGACGATGTCTCCTGTCGTGTTAGCACTCGATGGTGATGAGTGCTAACACGACACATTATCAATGGGTATCGGCTTTGTCAAGGGGATCGGCGGGGGAAACTTTCTGGAGTGCAATCGCCGGATTTTTACAGAAAATGGCTGATCAGATGGTCATAGATCAGCCAGCTGTCAATGGAGAAGGTCCATCGATCGGTGTGAATCAGCAGGTGGGGAGCCAGCCGGTCAATCTGTGCTGCAAAGACCTGTTGGGGATGTTGGTTGAACTGCTGGTAAAAGCGCTCGTAGTTCAGACCATCGGCAGTGCGCAGCGCGAGATAGACGGTTTCTGCCATGGCCTGCTGACGGGTGAAGGTTTCGAGAGTCTCCGCCGGGGATCGATGGTTTTTCAGGCAGCGCCGGTAGCGATCCAGATCGGCGGGCACTGCGCGGCGGATTCCCCAGTCCCGTTGCTCGAAGCTGTGCGCTCCGCACCCGGCAGCCAGACAGGTGCGGCGCTGCCAGTAGCTCATGTTGTGCCGGCAGCGCCGATCGGGACGGGCGAAGTTGGAAATTTCGTAGTGTTCAAAGCCGGCCTGAGTCAGTTTGTGGTGGAGAAGCAGGTACTGTTCACGGTAGAGGGCCTCATCCGCCTCGCGTAGTTTGCCGCGTTGCAGTCGCGAGAAAAATTCGGTGCCCTCCTCATAGCTCAATCCATAGAGTGAAACGTGCTCCGGACCGTAACTCAGCAGTGTGGTCAGCTCCGATTCCAGATCACAGGTTTTAAGGTTCGGTCTGGCAAACATAAGATCGAGATTGAGGTTGTCAAAGCCGGCCTGCCGGATCATGGCGATGGCGGCGCGGGTCTCCTCAACGGTGTGACCGCGCCCCAATTGCTCCAGTTGCGTGTTGTCCAGCGCCTGCACACCCAGAGAGATGCGGTTAATGCCCGCGCTGCGGTATTCCTTGAGGGTGTCACCGGTCAGGGTGCCGGGGTTGGCCTCCAGTGAAATTTCGCAGTCGCGGGCCAGACCGAATTGTTGATTCGCCCTGTTGAGCAGCTGTGCGACCTGTCGCTCCGAAAGCAGAGACGGGGTGCCGCCACCGAAAAATATCGTTTCCAGCGGTTCCGTCGCTGGGCGGCGGCCGGCCTGTAGCTGGAGCTCTGCATCGAGCAGGTCGATATAGTCATCGAGCTGGGATTCGTCGGCGACCTGTGAATAGAAATCGCAATAGGGACATTTGCTGCGGCAGAAGGGGATATGGAGATAAAGAGAACTCAAGCGCGGTCCGCCCCCGTTGTGTGCAGGGGGCCGGCTCCTAGATAAAGAACAGCAGCGATAGGATCGCCACGAAGGTCACCGCTAAAAAAACGCTGCCACCGATCGGGTAGGCGAGGTTGCGGGTTCGATGCTCGATCTTGCGGCGGCGTTGTTCGAGTTGATCGTCGTCGCCTGCGGCTTCCGACAGCAGCTGTGCGCCCTGCATCTGGACGTTTCTCGCGGGATCGCTGAAGAAACGTCCCAGCAGCGCCGGTAGTTTCTGCACAAACACCTTGTCGCCGAAGTCGTTCAGTCCGTTGAACAGCTTGTCGCAGCCCAGAACGAACAGCCGTCCCCCTTTGCGGTAGAACCAGTCGGTGTCGATAGAGATGGTTTCGGTCCGTTTGAGCAGCGGCAGCAGCATGAAGAAGGCCAGAGCCGAGAACATCAACAGCTGGAACTGATTGATGGTGTGTTCAAAGGTATAGGCATGGTAGTCGACCGCACCGAAGGGCAGGATGTCGTAGAGCGGCTGCGGGTAGACACCGAGGAAGATGCAGACGAAGGACAAAAACGCCATCGCCAGCAGCATGTGCTTGGGCGGCTCGCCGGGTCGCAGTCCGTTGTCCTTGGCAAAGAAAACGAAGTAGGGGAACTTGATTCCGGCATGCAGAAAGACCCCGGCCGAGGCGATTTCGAGGATCAGCCAGACCCAGAAAAGTCCTTCGTTGACTCCGGCGTAGATGATCATCGGTTTGGTGGTGTAACCGGAGAGAAAGGGGAAGCTGGAGATCGCGAGCGCGCCGATGGTGCCGAAGATCATCGTCAGCGGCATGGTTTTATAGAGGCCGCCGAGATCGGTACATTTGCTTTTACCGGTCAGATAGAGGACCGCGCCGGCGCTCATCCAGAGCAGTGCTTTGTAGATGATATGGGCGAAAGCGTGGGACACGGCGCCATTCAAGGCCATGGCGGTGCCGATGCCGATGCCGCAGATCATGAAGCCGACCTGGTTGATGATCGAGTAGGCGAGGATGCGGCGCATGTCGTTTTCCAGGATCGCCCAGATGATGCCGTAGATCGCCATGGCGCAGCCGACAAACATCAGCACTTCCCAGCCGGCAAAGCCGCGGATCAGGGTGTAAACGGCGGTCTTGGTGGTATAGGCGGTCATGATGACGCCGCCGGTGACCGTTGCTTCGGGGTAGGCGTCGGAAAGCCAGGCGTTGACAGGAGGTGCGGCGGCGTTGACCAAAAAGCCGATCAAAATCAGGTAGGTCGGCCATCCCTGAAGAGTAAATCCATCGAAGGCGACCGAGCCGGTCGCATTGACCTGAAGCAGGATCCCTGCCAGCAGGCACAGGCCACCGAAGATATGGATCATCACGTAGCGGAACGCCGCACCGTAAGCGCGCTCGGTCTTGCGCGCCAGCACCAGGAAGGTCGATGTGATCGCCATCACTTCCCAGAACAGGTAGAGCGAGATCAGGTCGGCGGCAAACACCGCACCGAGGGCCGCGCCGATATAGGCCAACGACGCCGTATGTTCGTAGCGATCTTTGAGGTGCTGGGCAAACAGGAAGCAGGCAAAGGCGTTGAGGGTAAAGACGTAGCCGAACACTTTGCTGAGCTTGTCGACCCGCAGCAGGTTGAGGTCGAAGCCGAACAGTTGATATCCGAAATAGGTGCCCGGTTCCAGCTGGGTGATGATGAAGAACGCCGTTGCCGGCACCAGCAGGATCAGGGCGCGGCGTCCCATCAGCGGCAGAATCCAGAGCAGGATCGCGCCGATAAAGAAGAGCAGGGAGGGGTGCAGACTACTCATCGTCATAGTAGTCCTCCCGCACTTTCAGGGCGAAGCCGATCAGCTTGGATACAAGGATAATGACGACGCAGGAGATAAATCCGAATGCGGCAAAGAAACCAGGCCACGCCTCGACCGGGGAGAAGAGGGTGTGTTTGTGCATAAAGAAGTCGGGCACGACGAGCAGCGCCAGCACAATGTAGAAACCGATTTTCAGCCGTTTGATATTCTGCGGATGATCGAACCAGTCCCAGACTTCCGGTTTTTTATTTTCAGGGTCCATCCTTAACCTCTAAGGAAACAGGGCCAGTTGGGCCAGCGTGACGAAAATATCCGGATAGAAGAACAGCGCCAGCGAAGCAGAGGCGGTCACTGACAGGGGGACCAAACAGAAGAGCGGAGCTTCCTTGATCCCTTCCTCGTACACCGGGTCGGCCGCTTTGGCAAAAAATCCGCGGTAGACGATCGGCAGGAAGTAAGCGGCGTTGAGCAAAGAGCTGATCAGCAGGACCAGCAGCAGGATCATTTGATCGCTGTTGACCGCACCGAGGACCAGGTTCCACTTGCTGATAAAACCGCCCAGCGGTGGCATGCCGATGATGCTGATCGATCCGAGCATGAACGCCAGATAGGTGATCGGCATCCGCCGGCCGAGACCGTCCATCTGGCTGATATATTTTTTGCCCGCCGCGACATAAATCGCGCCGGCGCAGAAGAACAGGGTGATTTTGCCGAAGGCGTGCATGGCGATATGCAGCAGGCCGCCGGTCATCCCCGCCGCCGAGAGCATCCCCGCACCGAGGATCATGTAGGAAAGCTGGCCGATGGTCGAGTACGCCAAGCGGCGCTTCAAATTGTCCTGGGTCAGCGCCACCAACGAGGCGATCAGGATGGTCACCGCGGCGACCGTGCAGACAATCCAGCCGAGGTTCGCGGTTGCCAGCTGTTCCGGCCCGAGGATGTGGAAGATCACTCGCAGGATAGAGAACGCGCCGGCCTTGACGACGGCGACGCCGTGCAGGAAGGAACTGACCGGTGTCGGTGCGACCATCGCTGCCGGCAGCCAGCCGTGGAACGGCATGACGCCCGACTTGGCGAAGCCGAACAGAAACAGGACCAGCACCAGCGCCAGCAGTTCGGGTGATGCGCCGCTGCCAGCCATGACGCCACCGTCCTGGAAATCGAGATTGCCGGTTATCGAATAGACGATCAGCATTGCCGGCAAGGCCAGCCCGATGGAGGTACCGAGAATATAGGTCAGGTATTTGCGGCCCGACTTGCGTGCTTCGGCGTTCTGCTCATGGGTGACCAGCGGATAGGTCGAAAGCGACAGCACCTCGTAGAAGAGGTACATGGTCAGCAGGTTACCGGCAAAAGCGACACCCAGCGTCGCCGAAATCGCCACGGCGAAGGAGGCGAAGTAGCGGGTCTGCGCATGCTCGCCCAGCGTGCGCATGTAGCCGATCGAATAGAGTGAAGTAAAGAACCAGAGGATCGACGCCACCAAGGCGAAGAACATCCCCATGGCATCGACACGCAGCACCAGGGGGACGCCAGGCACCACCTGGGCGATAACGAACTCCCAGCCGCCGCCGGCCAGAACGTGTGGCAGCAGCGAAAGGACGATCGCGATTTTGGTCAGGGCCGCCACCAGAGTCCAGCTTTCCCTCAGGTTCGGGTTGCGATCCGACAGCATGATCGGAATCGCTCCGAGCAGGGAGACCAGCACGGCCACCAGAGGCCAGATTGAAGTTTGGATGCTCATAGCGAAAAAGTGCCCTGTGAAGTTAAAAACCGGCCGGCAATGCCAGCTTAATAATATGTTCCACCAGCGGGCCGGATCCCAGACCGATGACGATCAGAGCGACCGCGGTGATCACCAGCGGCACCTGCATAGCCAGCGGTGCTTCATTGCGGGGGGTGTGGTCGTGATGTTCGCCCTCTTTGAAGAAGTAGCCGATCTCGATAATGCGGAAGAAGAGCACCGCGTTGACCAGCGAACTGAACAGCAGCGCGATCACGTAGGCCCACTGACCGGCCTCGATCCCGCCGAGGATCAGATACCATTTGCTGAAAAATCCCGCCGTGGGCGGCACGCCGATCATGGCGAAGGCGCCGACAGTGAAAGCCGCCATGGTGATCGGCATCTTCCGGAAGATTCCCTGCAGGTGGATAAAGTCGAGACTGCCGGTCCGGTAGAGGATGGCGGCAGCCGCCAGAAACAGGCAGAGGGTCATCAGGGCGTCGTTGACGATATGCAGAACGGCGCCGGTCATGCCGATGCTGTTGGCCAGCCAGGCGCCGCCGACCATGTAACCGACCTCGGCGACGATGATGTAGGTCAGCATCCGCTTCAGGTTGCGCTGCGCCAGTGCCAGGCTCGAGGCGCAGACGATGGCCAGGGCCGCGACCCAGACGATTCCGGACTGAACCAGCGGGTTGGCGATAAACAGGTAGTCGGGCGAGAAGATCGAGAACATCACCCGCAGCATCAGGTAGATGGTCACTTTGGTCATCAGCGGCGCAACGATCAGTCCGGCTCCGGTTGGTGCCAGTGAATATGCGTTCGGCAGCCAGCCGTGCAACGGGAAAAGGGCCATCTTGATCCACAGGCCGACCAGCATGAACGCCAAGGCCGTGGCGATGGCGGCGCCGCCATCCATCTGTGGCAGAATGGAGGCGATGTCGGCCATGTTGAGGGTGCCGGTCATTAGATAGAGGTAGCCGACCCCGAGCAGGTAAAAGCAGGCGCCGATCGATCCCATGATAATGTAGTTAAAGCTGGCCAGCGGGGCACGACCGCGGCCCATGGCAATCAGGCCGTAGGTGGTGATTGAGGTGATTTCGAGCAGGACGTAGAGGTTGAAGGCGTCGCCGGTCAGGACTAGTCCCATCAACCCTGCGATCAGGATCAGGTAGAGGGTGAAGAAGAGATGCTCGCGTCCGGGGAGTTCGCGTTCAACCGATTTCAGGGCCGAAATCGAGGCAAACAGTGCGACGACCGAGATCAGCACCAGCATCAGGGCGGAGAGGTGATCGACGATCAGCTCGATACCGAAGGGCGGAACCCAGTTGCCGACGGTGTAGCTGAAACCACCGGAGGACATGACCTTGCCGAGGAGCAGCAGGGAGGCGACGGATGAAAAGGCGAGCGAGCCGAGGGTCAAGCCCGACACCCAGGCCTTCGACATCCGGCCGAGCAGGTTGACGAAGAAGGCCGACAGCAGCGGTGCGGCCATGACGTACATATGCAGGTTCGATGCACTCATCAGCCGAGCTTCTCCAGAATCTCATCCTCTTCGAGGGTGCCGTACTGGCGATAAATCCGCAGCAGGATCGCCAGAGCCACCCCGGTAATACTGACCGAAACGACGATGGCGGTCAGCATCAGGACGTGCGGTAGCGGGTTGACGACGCCGGTGGCGTCGACGCCGTGCTTGATGACTTCATACTTGTTCAGAATCGGAATCTGTGCGCCGTGCTTGACGCCCGAGGAAACGAACATCAGGATGATGGCGGTCTGAAAGATGTTCATGCCGATCAGCTTTTTGACCAGGTTGCGTTTGCCGATCATGGCGTAGAAGCCGATCATCATCAGGATGACGTAAATCCAGTAGTTGTATTTTGCGACGATGATGCCGAGTGTGCCGTCCATAGATTAAAGCCCCTCGTCCATCTGCCCGGCCGAACCGAGGTCCCAGAAGAGCGACGCCATGATGCTCATGACCGCCAGCCCGACACCGACTTCAACCAGGAAAATTCCGAAAGAACGCCATTCGATCGGCCCCAGCGGAATCAGAACATCGAGGGCGCTGTAGTCGAGGAACAGCCCGCCGAAGATTGCACAGAGTGCACCGACCCCGGTAAAGATGAGTGCGCCGAGATTACCGAACAGGATATTGGTTCGCTCCGACATTAGTCGCAGCACGGTTTTCTGGTCGTAGGCCAGGCCGAGCATGATAAAGGACGAACCGAGAAGGACGCCGCCTTGGAAACCGCCGCCCGGGCTGTAATGCCCGTGGACGATGACGTAAAGGCCGAACAGTTGCACAAAGGGAACCAGCAACCGCACTGCGGTCTGGGTGATCAGGCTTTCGCCGACCTGTTGCTGGGTTTCGACTCGCTGCTGCAGCTGTCTCATGAGTCTTGCTCCGGGTTCTCTTTACGGGTGCGGCGCAGTACGCTGATGACGACCGTGCCGGCACAGTAGATGACCACGGTTTCGAACATGGTGTCGTAACCCCGGTAGTCACCGAGAACGGCGGTAACAAGGTTGGGAACGTGGGTCTCGTCGATGGCGTTTTCGATGTAGTGGGTCGACAGACGTCCGGCCGCCGGCGCCTGAGGGTCTCCCCAGGCGGGGAAGTCCATGGTGCCGTAGAGCAGGATCGCTCCGGTGACTAAAGTTGCCAACAGGGCGAGCGCTTTCAATCTTTGCTCCTTCGTGATGTGTGCAGAATGGCGGCGATAAACAGAACCGTACTGACACCGGCGCCGACGGTTGCTTCGGTAAAGGCGACATCGACCGCCCCCATTTCGGCCCAGAGTAGGCACATCAAAAAGCTGTAAACTCCGAAGATAATCGTTGCGCTCAGCAGGTCGCGAACGTTGATCGCCGCGATGGCGCAGATAACGACCAGCAGCAGGATCAGTAGGTCGAGAATCCAGATCATCGTCTCTTCTTCCCCTTCTCCCAGGGTTCAATCCCCAGCACCAGCGCGGTTCGTGTAAGGGCGTGTGTCGCCGTGGGGCTGGCCACGTAGATAAAGACGGCGATCAGCAGGATTTTCAAGCTGACCAGCACGTTGGCAAAGCTGAAGTCATGCAGGTTGTAGAGGGCGACGCCGACAATGACCAGCACCGAAGCCAGTGAATCCGATTTTCCCGCAGCGTGCAGCCGCGAATAGAAATCGGGGAAGCGCAGAATGCCGAGTACGCCGATGGCAAAAAAGAACAGGCCGGCCAGAATCAGCAGCATGGCGACCAGGGTCATGAAGGGCCTCCTTTGGTGGTGTCCACGGCGTCTTCCTGCTGGTGAAAAATTTCGTCGAGAACCTCGTCGGTGTTGCGGCGCCTCAGGAAGAACTTGGTCGCACCCAGGGTGGCGATAAAGTTCAGCAGGGCGTAGGCGATGGCGATATCGACGAACATGCCCAGATCGCTGTAGAGGATGCCGATAAGGAGCAGCAGGACGGTCGTCTTGGTGCCGACAACGTTGCCGCCCAAAATCCGGTCGCCGATAGTTGGTCCGCCGACAACTCGGGCTAGGCTGGCGAGAATCAGCAGAAGGAGGATGACCGCTGCCGCGAGGATAAATGTGTCCATCATGACTAGCGCTCCAGTGCTCTGGCGACGCGTTGCTCCATTTCGCCGGGCAGGGCGTCCGCCGCATCTTTGGTCAGAGCGTAGACTGTGAACTGCTCATCGTGTACATCGACGGTGATGGTCCCCGGGGTCAGGGTAATCGATTGCGCCAGGGCCACTTTTGACAGGGGGCGTTTAAGGACGGTGTCGAAGCGGAACAGGTGTGGATCGATCTTGTCGAGCATCCGCGGGTGCAGAACAATGAAGGCGACCTGAATGTTGGCGATAATAATCTGCCAGAACAAGTAAGGCAGGTAGACGACAAAACCGAGACATCCGCGCAGGCTGGGTGGGTGTGCCTCGGTGAAGAGCAGATGGTTGCTGAAGAAGGCCACCAGCAGGCAGCAGAGGACCCCCAGGGTCAGGTGGAAGCCGTCAAACATGCCGGACATAATGATCCAGAAGATCAGTAGAATGACAAATGTGACAAGTTTTGCCTTCATGTTTACGTCCCGACTCAATTATAGTTCCGTGAGGTGTGGC
This sequence comes from Desulfuromonas sp., assembly GCA_002868865.1. GTDB lineage: Bacteria > Desulfobacterota > Desulfuromonadia > Desulfuromonadales > Geopsychrobacteraceae > BM509. Next base: position 17,145 of record PKUC01000006.1, read on the forward strand.
GAATGGTGCACAGGATAGTCGGGCCGCTCGGAAAGAAAGGGAACCCAACATACCGTCTGTTTAGCATGTCCGCCAATTTTCCGTCAACTGTTTCCGGAAAACCGAACGCTTTTTCCTAAAACTAACCGGCATGTTATTTTGCGTTTTTTGAAAACAAATAAGAATTAAACATCTGTAATTGTTTGTATAATTTGGTGGACGTTTGCGCGTTTTGGCTTTATGCTGTGCGCCTTTGCCTGATGGTGATCAAGGCATTTTCGGATATTGAATAACGCTGTTTTAAAACCGGAAAGCGGAGGATGGAAAAATGAAACAGGTTGTCGCTTCGGCCATACAGTTTAACATCACTGTCGGTAATATCGAGCAGAATCTGGAAAAAGGGTGCGCCGCGCTCCGCCGCGTGGCCGATGGCGGAGCGCAATTGGCGGTTCTTCCGGAGATGTGGAGTTGTGGCTACGATTACCGCAACCTGAAATCGCTGGCGGAAAGAACCCCTCAGGTTCTGACCCGTTGGCAGGAGGTCTGCGCAGATCATCGTCTCGTCAGTGTCGGCAGCCTGCCCGAGCTGTGTGATGGTGCTATCTACAACACCGCGTATGTCCTCGATGGCGGCGAAATTGTCGCCAGCTATCGCAAGCTTCATATGTTTTCGACGATGGGGGAAGATCGTTTCCTGACGGCGGGAGATGCCGCGCTGGTGGTCGAGACCTCGGTAGGCCGCTTGGGTGTTGCGATCTGCTATGATCTGCGGTTCCCTGAACTGTTTCGTAAGTTGGCGCTGCAGGGCGCCGAAATGATCTGTATTCCGGCGGAGTGGCCCAAGCCTCGCCAGGAACACTGGAAGACGTTGTTGCGCGCCCGGGCGATCGAAAACCAACTGTTTATCGTTGCTGCTAACTGCTGTCGTGTGCAGGGCAAGCTCGACTTTTTCGGTCTCAGTCAACTGATTTCGCCGCTGGGGCATGTTCTCGCGAGCGCCGAGGAAGAGGACACCGAGCTGATCGCCACATTCGATTTCGCCGAGATGGAGGCGTATCGTCAGCAGATCTGCATCCTCAAGGACCGTCGCCACGACATCTACGGAACCCCCTGAGAAGTCGGTAGCGCGGAGGGGTCAATCCATCGGCTGTGCGTTTTTGCGGTACGCTTGCGGGATGGCGTTAAGGTTGTCGGCAAACTGCAGGGTACCGCTGTCATCAACATAGACATAGCGCTGGGCGGAGACCGGTGTGCTGGCCGTTTCGCTGTTGGTGTCGATGACCTGCTCAATGGACGGCGCCTGCGGCTGTTCGGTGGCGATAAGTCCGAACAGCCGGCCACGAAAGTCGATGTAAAAGTTCTGTAAGGGACTCAGCACCGGTACGGTGATCGGCATCCGGATCAGGGCTTGATCTGCGCCGCCGATGATAACGATCGAAATCACCAGCCAGAGCAGCCAGCGTGCAAGCCTGAACATGAAAAAAATCTCCTGGGGTGCGCCATAAGCGCCCGGTTAAAAAACGCATCGTTTTGTTGGACCTGATCCCGTGGCCCGGCGTTTCTTTTCGGGCCATAATATGTTAGAAAGATCGTTCGGACAAGTACGATTGCCAAGGAGTAAACACGAGATGAGCCAGACGGATTACGATGTCGTTATAATTGGTGGCGGACCTGCGGGCATGACCGCAGGTCTTTATGCTTCACGATCGGAACTGAAAACCCTCCTGATCGAAAAAATGATTATGGGTGGTCAGGTGATGACCACGACCCGGGTCGAGAACTGGCCGGGCTATCCCGGCGGCGTGGATGGCCCCGAGCTGATGATGAAGTTTCAGGAGCACTGTGTCGAGTTCGGCTTGGAAACCACCACCGGAACGGTGGAGAAGATCGAAGATCTGGGAAAGGTGAAGCGTCTTGTCGTTGACGGCAAGGAGATCCTCTGCTCGGTGGTGATTATTGCCACCGGAGTGATTCCGAAAAAACTCGGACTGCCCAATGAAAAAGAGCTGGTCGGGCGCGGGGTGTCCTATTGTGCGACCTGCGACGGTGCTTTTTTTCGTAACGTCCCTATCGCGGTGATCGGTGGCGGCGATACCGCCGCGGAAGAGGCCCTGTTCCTGAAACGTTTCGGTAGCAAAGTCATCATGGTTCACCGGCGGGATGAGCTACGGGCCACCAAAATTTTGCGAACCCGAATTGCCGCCGATGAAAAGATCGAGATGGCGTGGAACAGCGTAGTTGACAGCCTGGTATCCGACAATACCGGTTTGACGGGGATGGTCCTGCGCGATGTGAACACCGGCGAGTTGACCGAAGTCGAGGTGGCCGGTCTGTTTGTTGCCGTCGGCGTCGATCCGACTACGGATGTCGTCACCGGTTTTCTTGAGCTGGATGAGGGCGGTTATATCAGGGCCGGTGAAGATACGGTGACCAGTGTTCCGGGAGTTTTCGCTGCCGGGGATTGCCGGACCAATATTCTCAAACAGATTTCCACTGCGGTCGGCGACGGCGCCGTCGCTGCGCTGATGGCGGAGCGTCACATCGACGCTCTCCGTCAGGAGGGTTGACCACCGCGTAAGAGCAGATAAAGGAGGGGGGAGACGTGCTTGCCAATGTGATATCCGGCGCTCTGATCGGGATCGATGCCTATCCCGTCGAGGTAGAAGTCGACATCGCTCAGGGGTTGCCGCAGTTTTCAACGGTCGGCCTCCCCGAAGGGGCGGTCAAAGAGAGCAAAGACCGGGTTAAGTCGGCGATCAAAAATTCGGGGTTCGATTTCCCCGCACGGCGGATTACCATCAATCTGGCTCCGGCCGATATAAAAAAGGATGGAGCCGCCTTCGATCTGCCGATTGCCATCGGTTTGCTCTGCGCGACCGGTCTGATCGAACAGCAGCATCTGGAAAATGTGGTGCTGATGGGCGAGCTGAGTCTTGACGGACGGGTCAAGCCGGTGCGGGGTGTTCTGCCGGTGGCGGTTGCGGCACGCTCATGGGGGAAGCGGGGACTGATCCTGCCACAAGCCAACGCCGAAGAGGGTGCGGTGGCCAGCGGCCCGGCCGTTTACGCTGTCGAAACCTTGGCCGAAGTGGTCGCTCTGCTCAAGGGTGAGGTCGCGGCGCAGCCGTTTTCACCCGATCCCGTTCAACGCGAAGAGCTCTCTCCACTGTCCGCGGAAGATTTTGCCGAAGTCCGTGGTCAGGAGAATGTCAAACGCGCCCTTGAGGTGGCCGCTAGCGGTGCGCACAACCTTTTGATGAACGGCCCGCCGGGCAGCGGCAAGACGATGCTGGCCCGCCGCTTGCCGACGATCCTCCCCGCAATGTCCTTCGATGAGGCCCTCGAAACCACCAAGATCCATTCGGTGTTCGGGCTGCTGTCACAACAAAACGCGCTGGTCAAGCAGCGCCCCTTTCGCAATCCGCACCACACCATCTCCGA